>QIJL01000456.1 GCA_003232435.1 Flavobacteriales bacterium
CAAATGAAGAATTACGTCCCGAAATATTATCATTCTTTATGAAAGAATTGATGGGAAAAGACATATCTCCGGAAGCCATTGATCCTATTGATATTTCGTTGGAGTTATCAAATGAAGAACTCTTAGCTTATGTAGATGGTCCTCCTGCAGACGATATGACATCAACTATTCAAGATTCATTTGTGAAATTGGCTGATCCACCGGAAATTAAAAGTGTTGAACAACTGGATGCATATCGAAAGCAGGTACAGGATTTTTTAAGAAAAAAAACCTTTAATGCTTTTCCAACAAAAACTGTTCCGCTGGATATTCGATTAGAGTTTAGAACAAGTAACTTTTCAAAGTACGGGAGACAAACCTACAGCTTTGTATCAGAAGAAGGTTGGAGACTAAAAGTTCATCTTCATAGAAGCCAACCAACAGATAAAGACCAACCTCTTTTGCTGGTATTGAAAAATCCGAATGAAGAACCTTGGACATCCGGAGCATTAACTTCAGAAGTGAGATATAAAATGAATGTTGCCTATTTTGAAGCCCGGGGAATTGGAGAGACCGGATGGGCGCCTTCCCTGCAATGGCATATTCGCAGATCAGCCGCCTGGACCGGACGAACAGTTGCCTCAATGCGGGTCTATGATGTACTTCGATGTCTTGAAGCCTTGCGTAAAATACCCGGAATCGACCCTGATAATATCAGCATAGCAGCACAAGGGGAAATGGCCGCAATAGCTCCGTATGCAGCCTTGCTCGATGAAAATCTAAAAGCGCTCATTCTTAAAGATCCACCAGCGACACAAGATATTGCAAGTCAACCCGATGGAAGGGGTGAGGCCATCGAGATGCTCAACTGTTTGCGTATAACCGATCTGCCCCAGGTTGCGGGATTGATGTTTCCCAACCAGTTAGTGGCGATCGGCGAATTACCGGATACGTACAATTGGACAGAGGAACTTTACAGGAATTTAAAAAAACCTGAAGCATTTAAAAAAGTTCAGAAAATATCAGAATGGATGGATGATTAAAAAACAATCAAATGATCAGGTATTTCAATAGATTTTTTCAAACACTTATTTTGGCAGCTTCAACCATTTTAATGGGCTGTGCCCAGCCTGTTGATAGTATAAGACCAAATTTTATAATTTTCATAGCTGACGATATCAGTTGGGACGATTTTGGGTGTTATGGCAACGAAATAGTTCAAACGCCGAATATTGATAGAATAGCATCGGAAGGTCTGAAATTCACCAATGTTTACCTAACAACAAGTTCATGTAGCCCAAGTAGGGTTAGCATAATGACAGGTCGTTACCCTCACAATACAGGTGCCGCGGAGTTGCATACCGAACCAACTTTTGATTTTCCCACAATAGCTGGCGAGTTAAAAGAAAATGGCTACTACACAGGGCAAGCCGGAAAGTGGCATATGGGCAATAAAATAAAAAGTGGATTTGATGTAGTTCAGGAAAGCAGAAATGAAAATGGGGATGGTGGAGAGGAGCTTTGGATAAGCACTCTAAGAAATCGTGATAAGAACAAGCCCTTCTTTTTTTGGTATGCATCGTACGATGCACACAGAATATGGGGGCCTAATGAATTTTCAAGCACGCATAATCCGAATGACATTGTGCCTCCGATTACTTTGGTAAATAGTTCGAGTACAAAACTTGATCTCGCCAAATATTATGATGAAGTAAAACGGTTTGACCATTTTATTGGAAGGGTAGAAGAAGAATTAAAAGATCAGCATATTTTAGATAATACCGTCATCATCATTATGGCCGATAATGGCAGACCGTTTCCCCGAGATAAAACGCGCGTTTACGATAGTGGTATAAAAACCCCTTTTGTTGTAAAATGGCCAAACGGGATGCTGCATAAAAATATTGTTTGCAATAGTTTGATCAGCGCAATAGACATAGCCCCCACAATATTGGATATGGCCAATATCAGTAGCCCACCATCTTTTCAGGGGCAAAGTTTCAAAACAATATTCAAGCACCCCGAAAAATCTATCAGACAGTACGTTTTTGCGGAGCACAATTGGCACGATTATGAAGCGCATGAGCGAATGGTCAGAGATTCGGAGTATTTGTATATACTCAATTCACGGCCACAATTTGCCAATCAAGGGCCGGTCGATGCCGTTGTGAGTCCATCTTTTAAGGAGTTGGCCCAAAACCGGGCGAATGGGGCACTTACACCTTCCCAGACAGATATATTCTTATCCCCTCGTCCGGCAGAAGAACTCTTCGACTGTAAAAAGGATAGTTTACAGCTCAAAAACCTGATAGCAGAGAATGATTATAAACATATCCGTACTAAGCTAAAGAATGTGCTTAACAAGTGGGTGAAAGAAACAGGGGATAACATACCTAAGGAGCTTACCAAAGATTGGTACGACAGAACATCAGGTAAAAAAATTAAAGAAAATGTGAATATCAGGGGAGAGATGCCCGGAACAAAAAATAATGCGGGGAACATAAACAAGCAAGAAGGTTTTTAAGACCCTGTTAGGTCTTCAAAACAAAGAAATTAGTTGTCCGATAAAAAGTAGTTTATGAACTAAAATTACAAGTATATAAAAAGCTCCAACGTTTTCTAAAAATGTACCCCTTGCTTTTTGCAATTTTTAAAATGTTTGGATTTTATGAAAACTTGCGTTTTAATCAAATGCTTATCAACTAGTTACGGTCAAGTCTTGAGTCTTGGTTCTATTAGCGAAGCGGTCTCGCATCTTTAACCCGTATTATTCATGGGTTTTCGTTATGAAAAGTCAAAATGCCAATTTAATTGGGAAGCGCAGACATTTTTTACCGAAAGAACTGTCGCCCAGTTTTGAGGGAAACAAATTTTAAGCATTGCCAAGTAAAGCAGGTAGTTTGGCTTTGGAATAGAATAGCCGTGAATAATGCGGGTTAACCGGGCACTACTGATTAATAATATAATTTTAAATATGAATAAATATACAAAAAGTCGATATGCCTGGATAGTGATTTCTTTTCTGGTCACCGGTTCGATCTGCGCACAACATGTTCAGATCAAATCTGACCATATTGAAATCAAATACGACAAAGATTTCAAGCGCGACATACAATGGCTTGACGGGTCCGATAATTCACTCACTTATTTTGATAAGAATGTGCAACAAGCCATTGTAATTGACGGAATTACCTGTCAGGCTTTCGAAATAGTCAGCAATTCAATAAAACAAAGAAAAACCGATCATGAAGAATTCGGTATTTGCGAGGAAATTTCAATTATAGGATTTTACAACAAAAATGGCCTGTACATTGAACGTCGAACAAAGATACTTCTTCCGAAAGATTTTAACAACGTGGCATTATTTCAGACCACCTATCGAAACCTTGGCAAGAAAAGAGTACATATAGACTCGGTTTATAGTCAGCGCATAGCGTTGAACCAGCTCAAAGGCACACAAGATGAAGAACCCTATACCCTGGCTTCCTTTCAGGGAGGGGTCAATGAATGGGGCGAGGACTATTCATTGATTTGGCTTGGGCCGGGGTTTGAGCAAGATAATTTTCAAGGGATGCATATTGCCGATGACAAAGGAGAAGTTGTTGGGGGGGGAATGCCCTTTATCGATATCTGGGGAAAATCCATGGGCGTAGCGTTGACCCATCTCGAAACCACCCCACAATGGCTTTCCTTGCCAGTAAAGGTACTGGATGACAAGTCTGTAGATACGGGTATTCTCGAAGTGCCGGATGAGAGCATCGGGATGAACGCCTGGCTCGGTCCGAAAGAAACGTATCAAACTGTTTTGAGTGCGATCATATTTCACAAACTCGACTTTTATGACGCCCTTCACACCTATGGTGACCTTTTGAGAAAACGTGGTATTGATATACCGAACACCTCTCCTGAAGGTGCTTATGAACCCTACTGGAAAAGCTGGGGTTTTGAATTGGATTTTACGCTGGAGGAAATCTACGGTATACTGCCCGAATTGAAATCCATGGGGATTACCATAGCCAACCTTGATGATGGGTGGTTCGACTATTATGGCGATTGGGAATTTGATCGCTCACCGGGCAAATTCCCGAACGGAGAGCCCGATATGATCGCTTTTGTGGATAGTGTACATCAAATGGGGTTCAAGACCAACCTGTGGTGGTATCCATTGGGAGTAAGTCTTGAAAGTCGGTTGGCAAAAGAGCATCCTGACTTTCTGGTAATGGACAAGGAAGGGAATTTCCCCCTGGATTCTAGGAAGCTTTATCAATTATGTCCGGCCTATGGGCCCGCTATGGAGCATATCCGAAAACTCGTAGAACGTTTTACGGTCGAATGGGGCTATGACGGATTGTATTCCGATACCCGGGGATTGTCCGCAGTACCCCCATGCTACAACGAAAAGCATCAACACAAAACCCCATTAGCCTCTTTTCAGGCCGTACCCAAAGTATTCGAAGTGATAGATGCCACGTTAAAAACACACAATAAAGAAGCAATCCACGAAGTATGCATCTGCGCGGCGCCACATTCACCATATAGTATGCCCTACTACGATGTTGCCAGCGCGTCAGACCCTATAAATCTACTTCAGACCCGGCGCAGGATCAAAGTTGAAAAGGCCATTCATGGACCAACTTATGCAGTTGGCGATTGTTATCAGGTCCCCGATGATGAGTGGAGCGGATTCTCTGTGCCCCAAGCATTTGAAAGCGCCATTGGAACCGGTGCCCAGGCGACCACGTTCTATACCGACCTAGATCCGGTACAATCCCAACATTGGAACCGGTGGTTCAAGGATTACACCGAGCTAAAGCTGAGCAGTGCTGAATATGTCAACTTGTATGATTTGGCATATGATAGCCCCGAGGTACATGTAGTAAAAAAAGGAGATGATATTTTTTACGGTATTTATGCCGACCTATGGTCAAAAATGGATTCCATTGAATTAAGGGGATTAAGGAAAGGGGTCGATTATTCAGTATATGATTATGCCAATAAAAGAAAGTTGGGCAGCGTAAATGGGAATGACCCTTTTATAAATGTAGGTTTTCGGGATTATTTGTTGATACAGGTAAAGCCCGTGCAGTAAGTTATCTCTTAACAGATCCTAAAAGAAATGGAAGAGACTAAAACCCAATAGATATGTTAAAAAAAAGCACGCTTATTTTTTTCGTTTGCCTTGGAATAAATTCATCTATGGCGCAAGATAATATCCTACTAAAGGATTATGAACCAAAATCTATTTTCAGAACACCAAAAACCACGGTTGAAAAAGCGAGGTTTCCAGTAGTGGATATGCATACGCACGCCTATGCAAAAACAAAGGCAGAGATCGAACAGTGGATCAAGACAATGGATAAATTCGGGATTGAAAAATCCATTGTGCTCACCACCCAAACAGGAAATGCATTTGACAGTATTTATAATGTCTATTCAAAATACGAAGGACGTTTTGAAGTTTGGTGCGGGTTTGATTTTACCGGTCACAATGAAAAAGGATGGAGCGAAAAAGCCATAAAAGAATTGGAAAGGTGCTACAAAGTAGGTGCCAGGGGAGTTGGGGAATTGGGAGATAAGGGAGTGGGGCTGTTTTATTCTAAACCTACCGCTGCTATTGGAATGCACATTGATGATCAACGAATGAGACCGCTCCTCAAAAAGTGCGGCGAATTAGGGATGCCGATAAATATTCACGTGGCAGAGCCTTATTGGATGTATGAGCCTATTGACAAACACAATGATGGACTTATGAATGCGGTAAAATGGAAAATAGATACTTCCCAAAAAGATATTCTATTACATACGGAACTGATCAAAACCTTGGAAAATGCAGTTGGGCAAAACCCCGGGACCACTTTCATTGCCTGTCATTTTGCAAACTGCAGCTATGATTTAAGCATTATAGGGGGGCTTTTGAAAACTTACGATAACCTATATGCGGACATCTCTGCCAGATATGGCGAAACTGCCCCTGTACCAAAATATACCAAGGCTTTTTATGAAGAACACCAGGATAAATTACTCTATGGGACCGACATGGGACTTGATTCTTTCATGTACCAGGCCACATTTCGCATTTTAGAAACCGAAGACGAGCATTTCTATGTAAGGGAATTGTTCAACTATCACTGGCCTTTATATGGCTTGGGCTTGAGTACTAAAGAAGTTATATTATGAAAACGCATATAAGATTATCAGGTAGATACCTATTGGCGAGGGCCATGCCAATTGTTTTCTCCATTGCATTGATCACCTCTTGTGATGGGGGTGAAAGTGATAGATCTGTAGTGACAATAAACCATGGCGATCTGATTTTTGAGGTAAATGGTGACCTACGGACAAGAATTACGACCACGCCTCCCGGAACAAAACCGATCATGGAAGATTTCTGGCCATCGGAAAGGATCATTGTAGAAAATACCGTTATCGATAAGTTTAAATTTGAAAAAATCACCGAAAAAGAATTGGGCGACGGTCTATCCGGGAAGCAATGGGCCCTTGGGGGAATATATGGAGAGGAAGGTTTAGAAATCGTTAAAGTACTTACGCTAAGGGTGTATGACGATTTTCCCGAACTTATTTCAACAAAAGTAGCCTATACCAATAATTCGGGAAACGATGTTTTTATCAAAAAATGGGTAAACAATGGTTCCTATGACGAGGCTAGAAAAATAAACCCCAATGCCGTTGTGGAAAACTGCCCCTGTGGTACCTGTATATCTTATTTTAACATGGCGTCAATGAACCAGGCCGTTTCATCGGATCCGTTATCAAGCTGGCAGATACGCCATAAGGGCAAAACGTATAAGGCACTTGTTCCCAATGCAGCTTATTATGGGGATCATGTGGAACTGAGCGATAACGCAAACGATTTTGCCAGTTCTTTTGGAGTGGGGGCAGTACTTGGAACAAAATTTACCTGGCCCAAAGATAATCCCAATGCTTCGGATAGTTTTTTGCTTACTCCGGAAAAAGAAAAAGTATGGAAGAAATGGTTCGCTCTTTATGACGAAAAAATGCTTTCCAAAGCAAACTATCTAGGAGATCTATATGACATTGGGTACGATAGGCCAGAAACCCGTGTTATCAAGAAACAGGATGTTCTTTATTATGCATTTTATGCCAAGCGATGGGATGGGGAAATCGAATTGAAGGGCCTCGGCAAAAACACAGATTACAGAATAAGGGATTATTTTAATAATATCGATTTGGGGAAAGTCTCTTTGAACGATTCAACGATCAATGCTTCGTTCAAAGATTTTCTTTTGATCGAAGTTTCTCCCGATAAACCATTGACGCAACTAAATTAAACTGCTCCGATTATGAAAAAACTGTTCATTTTAACCATTTCATCGATTCTTTATTTTAATGTCGCCCATGCCGATATCCGGCTTCCGACCATATTCAGTGACAATATGGTTCTTCAGCGCAACATGAAGATACCGATCTGGGGCTGGGGCGATCCAGGAGAAAAAGTTGTGGCACAGCTCGGCGGCCATAGGGCAAAAACCAAGACCGGACCTGATGGAAAGTGGAAGTTATACCTTGATCCGATAGAAAGTGGCGGGCCGCACCAACTTACGATTTTTGGCAAAAACAAGATTGTGATCAACAATGTACTGGTCGGAGAGGTCTGGGTCTGTTCCGGACAATCAAATATGGCGATGACCGTAGAAGAGAGTTTCAATGCCAAAGAGGAAATAGCCTCTGCCAATAATCCTGATATTCGCTTTTTTCAAGTGAAGCGCGCCAAAACGGGACGACCTTTGAACGATGTTCTTGACGACCCTGCCTTTAGTAGTGCCCTTGTCAATAAATGGGTAAGTTGCGATTCCACTACCGTAGGGAGCTTAACTGCTGTCGGGTACTATTTTATCCGAGATGTTTATAAAGAACTAAATGTACCGGTGGCAATAATCAGTGCGTCTTGGGGCGGAACCGCTGCGGAGGCATGGACACCACAGGAGGCACTAGCAAATAATAAGGAGCTTAGTCCAATTCTTGACGATTGGCTCGACTACAGCGATGAGAAGAAATGGTTAAGAAAAATGTATGCCGATCATTTAAAAGAGGTAAAGGTGGCCAAAGCGCAGAAAAAAGAAGAACCAATGTACTTCAATCGGCCCTCTGTCCTGTTCAATGGCATGATCGCACCGATTATTCCCTTCGGTATACGTGGGGCAACCTGGTACCAGGGAGAAGCAAATACATTGCGTGCCCACCAATACCACAGTTTGTTTCCCGCCATGATAAAATCTTGGAGGGGCAAATGGGATCAAGGCGATTTTCCGTTTCTCTTTGTACAACTGGCCAACTTTATGGAGCCGGTAGATAAACCCGGGGATTCCGATTGGGCCGAACTGCGCGAAGCACAGACCTTAACACTCGACAAATTGCCCAATACAGGCATGGCGGTTATCATAGACCTGGGCGAAGCCAATGATATCCATCCGAAAAACAAACAAGATGTTGGTAAACGATTGGCGTTATCGGCATTAAAAGTGGCCTATGGCAAAGACGTTGTGCATTCTGGGCCAATGTACAGGTCCATTGAAATCAAGGAGAATGAAATTAGAATCGGGTTTAGCGAAACAGGGGCGGGATTAATGGCCAAAGACCGATATGGCTATGTCAATGGGTTTACCGTGGCAGGGGCGGACAAAATATTTTATTGGGCAAAGGCCTATATCGAAGATAAAAATACCGTTGTGATAAGCTGTGATGAGGTATCAAAACCGGTAGCCGTACGGTATAATTGGTCCAATAACCCGGATGATGCCAATCTCTATAATAAAGAAGGGCTGCCGGCTTCACCGTTTCGAACAGATAATTGGACCGGGACTTCTTATTGATAAAAACGTTATGATCTTTGAAAATCAGTAAAAGGCATTAAACCCCAGGGCTGTTAACCTATAACATACTAAACCGATTACAGTTTCACTAATAAAAATATAAACGGATGAAAAAGATTCTAATTACATTCTCTGCACTAGTGGTGCTCGGCTACGGCTGTACCAAAAAAGAATACCATACCGTAAAAGTCGATAACCCCATATACAAAAAAAATACGGCCTTCAGATCCTCTGAAGACCTGACTTCCCCAAAATTTCAACACTTGGTAACTAAATATCAACTGGATACCATTTTTCATGGCGAGGAAGATGAACTTAAAAGAATATTGTTATTACGGGAATGGATAAAAACGATAATACGTATTGAAGACCATGGAGACCCGTATCCCGGGGGCGGGTATGCAGAAGGTATCTTGGATGCCGCCCTTGACGGTACAGGATTTCATTGCGGTCATTTTATGAAAGTACAGAACGGTATTATGAATGCCTATGGCTATGTGACGAGAACCATTGGTGCGGGCCCCGGTGTAAAAGGAGTCGCCGATGGCCACCATGGGATCAATGAAATATGGTTGAACAAATACAATAAATGGTTTTTGTCAGATGCCAAATACAACCATCATTTTGAAAAAGAAGGTATCCCTCTGTCGGCTTTGGAGATACGGGACGAATATCTTAAAAACAAAGCTGCCGATATAGTCATGGTCAAGGGCTTGGATCGTATTCCAACAAAATTCGATGAAACTTTTGAAAGAAGTGCAGCAAGTTTTGCCCGTACCTATACCTGGATCGAATACCACACCAATAATAATATGTTTACAGTTTGGCCAAAATTTGAAACCTTGCTTACCATGTATGCCGATGATTACTTTAGAGACAATATTTGGATATGGGGAAGCAAACCTCATTGGGCTTATGACAAACCTGAGTTTATGATCCTTGAATCAAATCGGGATGCCATAGAATGGACACCAAACACAATTGAATCAAAAGTAAACATCAATGGGCAGGTTGCCCATATCGAACTGATATCTAATACGCCCAATCTAAAAGAATACCAAATGAAGGAATTGCCTTCGGGAGCGTGGAAAAAAGTTGAAGACAAGGTTGAAATTAATTTAACAGATAATACGCATGAAATGGTTTTTCGCACCGTTAATCTGGTTAATGTATTTGGCTCGGAACATCATGTGAAAATTAAGATAGATTAGCTTAAACTATCGTTAACTAAAATAATAAAATGAAGAATTATTTTACTTTAAAGATCAAGTCAATGACACCGAACTTGAATTCAAATAAATTTTTATCTCTGAAGCCAAAAAGAACTATTTCATTATATTTTTTGATAATACTTTTTGGAAGCATCTCTATTTCCTGTGAACCTTTGAGTGAAAATAAACAAAAAGAATCCGCACCAGAAGAGGTTGTAACTGCAAAGAACAAAGTTATTATGGCAGTATTTGCACATCCAGATGATGAGATAGGTGTTGGACCAATATTGGCTAAATACACCAGAGAAGGTTCAAAAATTTATTTAGTTACTGCAACTGATGGTAGGTATGGGACTGGGCAAACGGATTTAAAACCGGGAGATAAGTTGATTGAGCTTCGAAAAAAGGAAATTAATTGTGCAGCTTCTTATTTGGGTATTGAAAAACCGATATGGATGGGGTATCATGACCAATTAAAACTTAAAGGTGGTTATTTCGGTCATGTTCCTTATATACAAGATTTGATGAGAGATCTAGATAGTCTAGTTTCTAAAATTCAACCTGACGTAATCATTACATTTGGCCCAGATGGAGGGACTAATCATATGGATCATCGTATAATTGGTGCTTCTATTTCTCAGATTTACTTAAGCAAGGTTTGGAAAAAGACAAAGGCCCTTTACTATGTTGCAACACCGTCTTCCCATATTGATGATGCTAGAACAAGAGTTTTAAGAGGCGTAGATGAATCTTATCTAACTATGCAAATACCGTTTACAGAGGAAGATCGTGAAAACACAATAAAGGCACTACAATGTTATAAAAGTCAATATGCACAAGAATCCATGAACAAAATGGCCAAGAAGATGAGAAACGGAGATCAAACCATATATCTAAGACCTCTGGTAAGGGAAAC
>QIJL01000260.1 GCA_003232435.1 Flavobacteriales bacterium
AAAATGTGTTACCGCACACCGGAATTAGAGGAGAATATCGCCATAAAACAAATGTGGAAACATTTTGACCCTAAAATCTACAAACGGCGTTATACTTACAAAAAACTTCTGGATTCGTTTTGACAGATTCCTCGTGCCTCAGAATGACAAGACAGATAGAAGACAAACCAACGCTATGTCATTCCGACACAAAGTGCAACGTAGTGAGGAATCTCTGGTTCTGTAAGGGTTGGGATTCCTCGCCTACCGGCAGGCAGGTGCCCCGGACTGACAAGACGGGTGGAATGACAAAAACCGTTCACTTAATATTGGTGCATTTTCAAATTAACAAATTGGCACATTGGCCTCTACTCTCCCATGGCGGCCGCAACGGCGGCCGAAAGTCTTTTATAGGTACCGTTCTGCAATCGATCTCGAATCGCCGAAAAGGCTACCAGAGTTTCCTCGATATCTTGAATGGTATGGGTCGCAGTCGGAATCATTCTTAGCAGAATCAATCCTTTAGGTATTACTGGATAAACAACTATAGAACAGAATACTCCGTAATTTTCTCGAAGGTCTTTTACAAGAGCCATGGCTTCTGGAATACTTCCGTTTAGATAAACAGGAGTAACGCAACTTGTTGTAGTCCCGATATCGAAACCGCGCTCTTTGAGTCCGTTTTGAAGTGCGTTCACATTCTCCCATAGCTTCGCCTTTAATTCCGGCATTGTGCGGAGCATATCCAATCGCTTTAATGCTCCTTTTACATAAAGCATCGGTAATGATTTTGCGAACATTTGTGAGCGTAAATTGTATTTTAGATAATCTATAATCTCTTTATCAGCTGCTAAAAATGCCCCTATACTCGCCATTGATTTAGCAAAGGTTGCAAAATACACATCGATATCATCTTGTATACCCTGCTCCTCTCCTGCTCCTGCTCCGGTTTTTCCTAAAGTACCAAAACCATGCGCGTCGTCAACGAACAATCTAAACGTGTATTTTTTCTTTAGGGCAACGATCTCTTTGAGTTTGCCCTGCTGACCCCGCATACCAAATACGCCTTCAGAGATCACTAGAATTCCGCCTCCTGTCTGTTCTGCCATTTTGGTAGCTCGATCTAGGTTCTTCTCTAAGCTCTCCATATCATTGTGCATAAAGGTAAAACGCTTGCCCATATGCAAACGAACACCGTCTATGATGCAGGCATGAGAGTCTACATCGTATACAATAATATCGTTTTTAGAGACCAGGGCATCAATGGCGGACACCATACCTTGGTAGCCAAAATTCAACAAATAGGATGATTCTTTTTGTACAAAAGCAGCCAATTCTTGCTCTAATTGTTCGTGAGACTCGGTATGGCCGCTCATCATGCGCGCACCCATCGGGTATGCTGCGCCATACTCGGCGGCGGCGGCGGCATCGATTTCTTTTATCTCTGGCAAGTTCGCCAGCCCCAAGTAATCATTGATGCTCCAAGTAATCACTTCCTTACCTTGAAACTTCATACGGTTTGAAATAGGCCCTTCCAATTTTGGGAAAACAAAATATCCTTCCGCCTGAGAGGCCCATTTGCCAAGGGGACCCTTGTTCTCTTTAATCCTATCAAAAATATCTCTCATTTGGGCAATGTTGATTTGTAGTCGAATAAGAACTCGTCTTGAGTTAATCTTTTACCTGCGAATTTCGCATTTCGTGTCCTGATTTTGCCATTTTTCACTTCCGTAGCTATGGCTATGAAACCGAAAAATGACTTCATCAGACCACAAAAGCCTTCATTCTCGGTTCCAAACATTAACTCAAGACGAGTTCAAATATAAAAACATCATTTGGTACTGCAAAAATATGGATTTTTTTACTGGAATGTGTCAATTTTAATAAACAAAAAAAGCAACGGCAAATACCGTTGCTTTACTGTATTTCACAGAGATAGTGGTTATTTTATCAACTGGGTTTTTTGTTCTTCGGCAACATTTTCGCTGTCGAAAAACCCTTGGTTCTGCATCCAATCATCACTATATATTTTACTCATATATCTAGAGCCATGATCGGGGAATATAACAACAACATTACTGTCTTTGTTGAACTCGCCTTTTTCGTCGAATTGCTTTACCGCTTGCATTGCCGAACCACTCGTATATCCAACGAACATTCCCTCGGTCTTTGCGATTTCTCTAGCCATATGTGCGCTTGCTTCGTCACTAACCTTTATAAACTCATCGATTACTTGAAAATCTGTCGCATCAGGTATCAAATTCTTGCCCAGACCCTCTATTCGGTATGGATAGATTTCATTTTCATCGAAATTGCCGGTTTCATGGTATTTCTGAAGCACCGACCCAAAAGCGTCTACTCCCAAAATTCGAATATTCGGATTTTGTTCCCTTAAATATCTTGCCACACCTGAAATAGTACCGCCAGTACCGCTGCAAGCAACCAAATGGGTAATATTGCCATTGGTCTGCCTCCAGATTTCAGGTCCCGTGCTGTTATAATGGGCTTCAATATTCAATTCGTTGAAATACTGGTTGATATATATACTATCCTTTGTTTCCTCATGGAGTCTTTTGGCCACTTGATAATACGATCTTGGGTCATCAGCACTGACGTGTGCAGGGCATATATAAACCTCAGCACCCATGCTTTTCAGCATATCGATCTTATCTTGAGAAGATTTAGAACTTACCGCAAGAATGCATTTGTAGCCTTTTATAGTACTGACCATCGCGATACTAAATCCTGTATTGCCCGAGGTAGTCTCGATAATGGTGCTGCCCTTGGTCAATATTCCTTTTCTTTCGGCCTCTTCGATAATGTATGCCGCTACCCTATCTTTAGAGGAGTGACCTGGATTAAATGCTTCGACCTTTGCATAAAAATTACCGGTAAGGCCTGAAGTGATTTTGTTTAATTTGACGAGGGGAGTGTTTCCTATAAGGTCTAGGATACTGTCATGCGTATTAATCTGATTTTCCATAAAGGTTAATCTTGGTTAGGGAAACGCCAATACCAACGTTCATATTGTAATGTTCCAAGGGCAAAATTACGGATTTTTTCCGATTTAGTCGATTTTACCCTCTAGATCGAGCATAAAGGCATATTCTTTGGCAACTTCCTTTAATGCCTCGAAACGGCCAGAAGCACCGCCATGGCCGGCCTCCATATTGGTATCCAAAAACAGTAAATTGTCATCGGTTTTGTATTTCCTTAGCTTCGCGACCCATTTGGCAGGTTCCCAGTACTGCACTTGTGAGTCGTGAAGACCTGTACTGACATAGAGGTTCGGATAATCATGGTTACCGACATTGTCATAAGGCGAATACGATTTCATATAGTCGTAGGAATCTTTGTTATTCGGATTTCCCCATTCATCGTATTCACCGGTAGTCAACGGAATAGATTCATCTAGCATTGTTGTAATAACATCGACAAAAGGTACTGCCGCAATAACTCCATTATAGACCTCAGGGGCTATATTTACTATTGCTCCCATCAAAAGTCCACCAGCGGAGCCTCCGGAGGCATATAAGTGATCGGCACTGGTATACTTATTCGCTATCAGAAATTTTGAGCAATCCACGAAATCGGTAAAAGTATTCTTCTTTTCAAACATTTTTCCATTTTCATACCACTGACGACCAAGGTATTGGCCACCGCGAATATGAGCAATGGCGTAAATATAGCCTCGGTCTAGCAGACTAAGTCTGGCAGTAGAAAAATAAGGGTCTACCGTACTTCCGTAAGATCCGTAAGCATATTGCAATAATGGACTAGTGCCATCAAGTTTTGTGTCCTTGTGGTAAACCAATGAGATTGGCACCTTGACCCCATCTCTAGCAGTTGCCCAAACCCTTTCTGATTTATAGCTATCCTTGTTGAATTTACCCCCAAGTACTTCTTGCTCTTTCTTAACGGTTTTTTCTTTCGTTTCCATATTAAAATCAATGACGGAACTTGGAGACGTCATTGAATTATAAGCATACCTAAGCATTTTAGTGTCGTAATCGACGTTAGAAGTGGTGTAAGCAGTATAAGTTTCCGATTCGAACGGAAGATAATATTCGCTACTTCCATCCCAATGGGCGACTTTTAGCTTGTTCAGACCATTTTCTCGCTCGGATAGTACATAATACTCCTTAAAGATGTCCATACCCTCCAAAAGCACCTTTTCTCGATGCGGAATAAACTCTTTCCAGTTTTTGGCCGGGGTATTGTTTTCATCCGTTTTCATCATTTTAAAATTAGTCGCTTTATCCCTATTGGTGTGAACGTAAAACTCATCTCCATAATGGTAAATGGAATATTCAACCCCTTTTTCACGGGGAGAAAAAATAGTGAACTTTCCATTCGGGTCATCTGCTCTTAAAATTTGATATTCAGATGTTAATGTGCTCGTCGAACCAATAATAATAAATTCTTCCGATTTAGATTTATAGACAAAGGCATAGAATGTATCGTCGTCTTCTTGAAAAACTAATTCATCTTCACTTGAGGAGGTTCCTAGAACATGTTTATAGATTTTATCAGAACGGAGCGTAACGGGATCTTTTTTCGTGTAAAAAAGTGTTTTATTATCCGCTGCCCAGACCGAGCTACCAGTGGTGTTTTCCAATTTATCCGGAAATATCTCCCCTGAAACCAGGTTTTTTATCTGGACATGATATTGTCGCCTAGAAACCGTATCGACCCCGAAGGCGGCCATACTATTATCAGGACTAACATTAACACCCCCCAGATGAAAATATTCATGCCCTTCGGCCATTTCGTTACCGTCGAACATAATTTCCTCTTTCGCGGTCTCGACCTCTTTTTTACGGGAATAAATGGGGTATTCCTTGCCAGTCTCATATCGCCTGATATACCAATAGCCATTCTTTTTGTAGGGCACCGAAGAATCATCTTCCTTTATACGCGATTTCATTTCAAGAAAAAGACTGTCTTGAAAATCCTTGGTATGCGCCGTAAGTTTATTGTAATAGTTGTTCTCAGCTTCAAGATAGGCGATGACTTCCGGGTTTTCCCTATCGTTCATCCAATAATAATCATCAACTCGAACATCTCCATGTCTTTCAAGTTCTTTTGCCACTTTCTTGGCAATGGGGGCATTGGTACTGGTCATTGTATCTTTCTGGTTTTGGCAGGAAGTCGCAAAAGTAATACTTAGCAAACAAACCAATTCCGTTTTTCTTAAACGTATCATAAAAATTCAGTTTATTGGGTCAATTTAGTAATTTTGAGTCCAGTTGAACTAAAAACCAGAAAATGTTCGGAGATTTAATGGGAATGATGGGCAAACTCAAAGAGACCCAAGAAAAGGTAAAGGCCACAAAAGAAAGGTTGAATCATGTATTGTTAGATGAAAACTCGTCCGACGGGATGCTCAAGGTCAGCATTACTGCCAATAGAACAATTAAAAATATAGAAATCGATGAAAGCCTTCTGGCCGACAAGGATCAATTAGAGAATTATTTGGTACTGACTATTAACAAAGCTATTGAGCGAGCTACCGACGTAAACGAAGCGGAACTCGGTGCCGTAGCCAAAGAGGGAATGCCCAATATTCCAGGAGTGGATTCGTTATTCAAATAAAGCTTGACAAGTTTTTTGTACTTCAATTCTAAAAAAATCACATGAAACATCTAATCATAATACTATGTTTGCCTTTTCTTTTGAATGCCCAGGCAGAAAGTGAGGTTAACCAAGATTCAAACTGGCACACAGACTACGAAACCGCAATGGCCAAAGCCAAAAAAGACAAAAAAAATCTCTTGGTCTATTTTACGGGAAGCGATTGGTGTGCCCCTTGTAAAATGTTGAAAAAAGACCTTTTTGCAAAGGAAGAGTTCAAAAAAATATCTGATTATTATGTGATGCTTTATATCGATATACCGCGCAATCGAGATCTATTGTCGCCTGAACAGATGAGCCACAATTCAGAAGTACTCTCGAGACTTAATAAAAAAGGGGTTTTTCCATTGTTCAAGGTTCTTAATTCTCAAGAAAAAGAACTTGACGAATATTCAGGATATAGTATGAACGGTGAAATCGGCTATCATCTTGAATTTCTGAACAAGAATAAGTAAGACTAAACCACTCTATGGACTGAAAGTACCTTAGGTTTATTTTAAGA
>QIJL01000102.1 GCA_003232435.1 Flavobacteriales bacterium
GATTGGCTGCAACGGTTGGCGACGAAGCTGCTTTGGAAATCTATAAATTTCTTCTGCAACATACAGTTGATTTCACCAAGAATTTGGCCGCCGTCAAGCAAGTCTATTATTCAGAAGAAATTTGGAAGGATGATATTTGGAATTCAACATTCTATGATAAAAGATTACAGTCGGGGCAGGATTTAGGAGTACGAATGGCCAATGCCTTTCAAGATGGATTTGCTTCCGGATTCGAAAAAATCATTATCATAGGAAGTGATATGTACAATCTCAATCAGGACGATATCGAAGATGCTTTTTCAGGATTGGAGCACGGCGATTATGTAATCGGTGGTGCCCATGATGGCGGCTACTATTTATTGGGAATGAAAAAATTCAATCCC
This sequence comes from Flavobacteriales bacterium, assembly GCA_003232435.1. Taxonomy (GTDB): domain Bacteria; phylum Bacteroidota; class Bacteroidia; order Flavobacteriales; family Flavobacteriaceae; genus Aurantibacter_A. Next base: position 384 of record QIJL01000102.1, read on the forward strand.
AAGATATTCCAGAATAAAAAATGGGGAGCCAACACGGTTTTTGGTGACACTCTTGATGATCTAGACGGCGAAAATATATATTGCAAAGAAATCAGAAACGATGTCGATGTTTACGAGGATATCGAAAACGATGAAGTTTTTTATCCCTTTATAAAACACATAAAATCATGACACAAAAACAGTTGGATGAATCGGTTGCCTATTTAAAGAGCAAAGGATTTGATTCTCCCGAAGTCGGAATTGTACTGGGTACCGGTCTCGGTAAATTGGTCGAGGCGATTGAAAATCCTATCGAGGCTCATTATAATCATATCCCTTTTTTTCCTCTGGCAACGGTAGAATTCCATACGGGGAAATTGCTTTACGGAACCATTGAAAATAAGAAAGTCGTCGTAATGGAAGGGCGATTTCACCTTTATGAGGGCTACGATTTTCAGGATATTACCTACCCCATTCGGGTCATGCATTTATTGGGTATCAAAAAGCTTTTTATTTCGAACGCTGCCGGAGCCATAAATCTTGATTTCAAGAAAGGGGATATGATGTTAATCGAAGATCATATCAATCTACAAGGGGGTTCCCCATTAGCATTCAAGAATGTTGCACAATTCGGAGACCGATTTGTTGATATGATGGAACCGTATGACCTTGAAATGCGAGAAAAGTTGATTTCAATAGCCAAACGCGAAAACATTGATTTGAAAAAAGGGGTTTATGCATCCGTAGTGGGGCCGCAATTAGAAACTAAGGCCGAATATCGTATGCTGAAAATAGTCGGTTCGGATGCCGTTGGTATGAGCACGGTGCCCGAGGTCATTGTGGCCAATCATTTGAGATTGCCTATCGTCGCCATTTCCGTTTTGACGGATGAATGCGACCCCGACAATCTTCAACCGGTCGATATTGAAGAAATCATAAGAATTGCAGGGGATACGGAGCCTAAAATGATAAAGCTTTTTTGTGAACTCATTAAAGAAGTTTAACGAATTTCCGTGCTTATTGTAAGGTTTGGAACAACTATTGAACTAAACACGGAGACTGCTTTGAAATATGTGATCAGAAATTTAGTAGACCCATTTTTTCCTGCCTGCAGGCAGGGATGCAGTATGAGACACGACATAGCGAAAGCTATGGGCGAGGTGAGGCGGTGGCAAAAGCATCCGCCCAAGGCGGACGGTCAAAAATTTTAACAGGGTCGAATGAAAAGGCCAACGATTTGGCCTTTGACAAGGAGCCAGATGGGGCGTTGGCTTCGCAAAACGGGGCATGAAAAAAATAATCGACATATTTCAAAACAGTCTCTTCAAATAAATCGAATTCGATGTTCCAGACTTTTATTTTTACCCTGATTGCAATTCCCTTTTTTATGACGGAATACCTATCGGATGATTCTTATTACGGTAATGATTCTTTGGTGATCGAGATAAGCTATATTTCGGCAGATCATGCACCTTGGGACACACTTCTTGCAAAGCATGTTGATTCAGAAGGAAACGTCGACTATGCAGCCTTTGTTAAGGATAAAGAAAAGCTGGAAGCCTATTTAGACCATCTTGAGAAAAATACGCCCGAAGAAAAATGGTCTAAAAATGAAAAACTGGCCTATTATATAAACCTTTACAATGCGGCCACGGTAAAATTGATTATCGATAATTATCCCCTAAAAAGCATTAAGGATATTAGCAATCCTTGGGGTAAAAAGTGGGTGCTCGTAGGCGGCAAGAAACTTTCTTTGGGAAATATCGAACACAAAACCTTACGTAAAATGGATGAACCAAGAATTCATTTTGCCATAAACTGCGCATCTTATTCTTGCCCAAAATTGGTTAATAAAGCCTTCCTTCCTGAAACAATGGAAGAACAATTGGAAGCTGCCACAATTGATTTCGTAAACGATTCCTCTAGAAATAAAATTTCCGGGAACAAAGTACAATTATCGAACATCTTTAAATGGTATAAAGGAGACTTTACCGATAAGGGCACATTGATAGATTATCTGAATCGATACTCGAAAACCAAGGCCGACAAGAAGGCCAAGGTCTCATATTTAACTTATGATTGGGGTCTCAATGAGTCGCGATAGGTCAAGTTCAATTAGCATTATTATTCCCGTTCTGAATGAGGAGAATACTATAACTTGCTTGCTTTCGTATTTGAAAGAATGCACTTCCCCGAAAAACATCCGGGAGATTATTGTCGTCGATGGTGGAAGTACCGATAATACCATTGCTTTGGCGCAAAGTTTCGATGTCAACGTTCTCCATGCAAAAAAAGGCCGCTCGCGACAGCTGAACTATGGAGCTCAAAACGCTACGGGAAATATTCTATACTTTTTACACGTCGACACCCTTCCCCCAAAGAACTTCGATGAGTCTATTTTAAGCGCGGTCCGATGGGGAAATCGAGCGGGTTGCTTTCGAATGAAATTCGATAGTGGCAGTAAGTTCTTGGGGTTTTTTGCCTGGTGCACCAAGCTCAATTATAAAATCTGTAGGGGAGGCGACCAATCATTGTTTATCACAAAAACCCTTTTTGAAATTACGGGCGGATTCAATGAGAACTATGTGGTCTATGAGGATAATGAATTTACAGACAGGCTTTATGAGCTAGTTGATTTTAAGATTCTTCCACGGCATGTCATCACTTCCGCAAGAAGGTATGAGCAAAAGGGAGAGGTCAAGCTTCAGTATCACTTCGGAATGATGCATCTAAAAAATTATATGGGGGCCGGGCCGGAAAAACTACATGACTATTATTCCAGAAAAATCGCTCTCTAGCGAATCCGCCCTATCTCTCCGCTTTCAAAATCCAATATTACGCCTTCCGAAATCCATTTGGCCAAAGCCTGGCGATTATCTGGTTCTAGAATGCGTTTTTGGTCTTTCTTATTCCGTATATTTCCAATTTCGATATAGGCCATCGCAGGGTGGGTATTTTTTACCAGATACAACCCCCTATCCCCAAAAGAACCTGAATAGGTTCGATTGGGCTGGTATTTTTTATATTTCTTACCGAAAGTGGCGTGAATGCTCTCAGCTAGTTTTTTGCCATTTTTACTTTTTTGATGATGGTAAAAGAAAACGTCGATATTTTGCCCTTTGCTCCTACTATCCACGTGGGTAACGATCAATCGCTGGAATTTGCCCCGATTCATTTTGTGAAGCTTATTGACGATATCAACACGCTGTTTCAATCGGGCAACATGATTTAAAGGAATTTTCTTGCCAATATAGGCAACTTCATCTCGGTCTATTTTCAGAACCCTTTCGTCTCGAATGCCATCATTGGGGTCTCTAATTATGACGTAGACCGTTGCACCATGAGATAACAATTCTTTTGCCAAACGAAGGGTAATATCATAGGCGTACTCGTCTTCAGCAATAGATTTCCCCCCATAGATCGCCATAGCTCCGGGGTCTGGGCCACCGTGCCCCGAAATGAGATAGTAGACTGCTTCTTTCAAACGTTCGCTTTTAGAGACTACGACGGAATGCTTTTTCCCAAATATCTCGTACTCTTTACCAACGCCTTTTTTGATTTCAGCTGCTTTCTTTTGAATTGAATCAACTATGGGAACGGTATCGATTTTCACGGGTGGAATACGATAATTTCTGCCGGCGTAGAGATGCACGCTGTCTCTCAGGTTATCCATATTCATTGCAATAAAATCGTCATAATGATCGTACGGATTTACACCTTGTTTACGAAGGAGCGAAAGAATACCATCGCCTCTTTCAGCTTTAACGGTAATCAAAGAATCTTGAGCGAAAAGTTGCCCATTGAATAGGATAGCCAAAATTAAAATGGCCTGTGAAGTATTTTTAAAATTCCGTGCTCTCATTAAAATCCTTTCCGTGAGGAAACCAAAAACAATGCCTAAAATAACATTGTCCCATGCAAAGTTACATAAGCAAAAGAAAACGGGAAAGCCACGACCCAAATTTAGTTAACGATTTACTTAACGATATTTATCAATAGTGTCCGGTTAAAGACCCTAGACCGCTGCGCTACTGGACATAAGACGTAAGACCAAACTGTAACCGATCGAGGATCGATATTGAAAGCAAAGTATTTTTAGCTATTTCAGAACATTGTCCAAAATCTAAAAAAGCAAGGTGCCGAGCTTTGGTTTACCGTAGACCGTCAGTGATTACAGCTATTGATACAGGTTTCAAAAAAGTTTACCGGACAACAAAGGATATTTATTTAAAATTAGGTGAGAGCCATGAAAAAACCCTTGCTGATATTTAAAAAGGAGTACCTTCAAAATAATCTTTTAATTTTCGGCAAATGAAAATAGCATTCCAACTAAATAACGAAGCGACGACCGTTGAAATAGAAGACGAGAACACGCCGCTTCTTTGGGTAATTCGCGATATCCTTAATCTAAAAGGAACAAAATTTGGTTGTGGAAAAGCAGCCTGCGGTGCCTGTACTTTGCTCATTGATGGCGAAGCAGTCCGATCCTGTTCATACCCGGTAAAATTCGTTGAAGGCAAAAGCGTAACTACTATTGAAGGCCTGGGCAATCAAGAAGATCCACACCCGGTGCAGCAGGCCTGGATAGAGGAAATCGTTCCCCAATGCGGTTATTGCCAACCCGGATTTATGATGGCAACAGCAGCTTTATTGAATAAAATACCGAACCCAACAGATGAAGACATTGATAAAAACATCATCAACGTTTGTCGTTGTGGCACTTATTATAGAATGCGAAAAGCAATTCACCGTGCGGCAGAATTGAATGTGCCAAAGGAAGAAACTGAAACTCAAAATTCTTAAGTCATGGCGGAAAAGAAAAAATTATCTAGACGTAAGTTTTTGGTCCGCGGCGGTTTGGGAACAGTGGGAGTTCTGGCAATCGGCACCTATTTGTTTCGAAATAACATACGAAGAGCAATCAATAAGGGAATAAATGCGAGCGACGCCCCATTTATGGGAAATACCGATACCCCAATTATTTGGTTCGAGATCACAAAAGACAATAACGTGATCCTACATAGTCCGAAAGTAGAAATGGGGCAAGGAACATTCACTGGTCTCGCCCAAATGGCCGCCGATGAATTGGACGTATCCACGAAACAAATTCAAGTTGTACATGCTGATACTGCTTCTGGTAACATCGATGGCTTTGCTACCGGCGGAAGTACTTCAATATCTTCGTTATGGGTGCCGTTAAGAGAACTAGCGGCAACCATGCGTGAAACGATCAAGAGTGAGGCTGCTAAAATAATAGGTGTAGATATAACAAAATTGACAGTTACAGACGGCATAATAACAAATGGTGAAAACAAATTTACCTACGCGCAAGTTGCAGAAGCCGTAACTGATTGGAAAATTGCCGACACTCCTCCTCTAAAAGACTTTAGGGATTATAAATATATCGGAAAAGAGATTCCCCGTGTTGACCTACAGGACAAAGTTTATGGCACACCCATTTTCGGGATGGATGCCACTATGCCAGATATGCTCTACGGAGCTGTTGTTCGACCAAGTTCTATTGGGGCCAAATTTGTGAATGCCAATATTTCGAAAGCCGAAAATATGCCTGGCGTAGTTAAAATTGTTAAAGAATCCTATTTTGTAGGAGTCGTGGCAAATTCACTTGTCGAGGCCGAAAAGGCAAAAAACGCTATCGAAGTAGAATGGCAAATCGACCGAAAATGGCAAACTTCAGATATAAGGGAAATGATAGAAGTCGGTAAAGGAGAACCGTTCGTT
>QIJL01000304.1 GCA_003232435.1 Flavobacteriales bacterium
TACCCGCTCTTACCTTTCCTACAGAAAATTCCCTGAAATTATTATTGAAATCCGAAGAAAAAAGATAAAGATGGAAATCTCCCTCGAAAAACAGTCCTTTGGAAGGAAAATACTTGTCATTGTAAGTGTCGAGCGTAAGTTGCCCGTAAGCACTGTAAAAACTACTTCGCTCAAAAAGCGTTTTGCCATCTCTAATGGTCAGTTCTGATGGAAGCTCATCCACACCACCTTCACCCAAGGTCTTTGTGCTATATTTTAAAAACTTCTGCTCGACCCCCAACCTGAATGCGAATTCTTCGCGTAAAACGGTCTGTACATAAAATTGATTTGTAAAGTCGGTAACATCTAAACTTACACTGTTGATATTGAGACCGGCCCCTACATTAAAATTCGATTGAATCAATGAATAATCGACTTCCTTCTTAAAATCGTTGAAACGCGAGTTGAATCCGAAACTCCAATAAGGGCCCTTGTCCACGAAATATTGAAGATTGTACCGCAAGTTATCTCCGAAAATAAAATCAAAAGAGCCCACGTCATCTTTCATGAATAGATTCTTGTGCGATAGATTGACGATTGCGGCAGTCTTGTAAAGATCGTCGTAATGTACACCCAACCGTATGTAAGTTTTAGTGGGGTTCTCCCTGAGATCGATTACCAGGTCAACACCATCGGCATTCGTCAATAGCTCGTACCGTATGGTCTTGAAATTATTCGTGGCAGAGAGGTTATTAATCCCTTGTTGAAGTTTTTTAAATGTTATTTTTTCATTGTTTTCAAATCGAAGCTTTCCTTTTACATATCCGCTTGTATAACTCTCATTTCCTTTAAGAACCACTTGTTTTACGATCAAACTGTCATCGGCCTTTACCGGTACAATGGTCTTTTCTGGCTTGATTTGAAAATCTGATATTTTTGCAAGTTCATTCAGTTTTTCTTTTGCCGCCTCTGCACCACTATCGATTATTTTTTTTCCTGAATCGAAATCGACCACTGAATAGTCGGTAATATCCGGTTTGATATAAATGTCGGTGTTTTTTGATTTTTCAACCATATCAACCACTGTTCTATAGTTGTTGATCTGAAGCAATATATCCGTGGCCGATAAAAGTTGGTCACGATCCCTAAGGCCTTGTTGCACATCGACACCGATAATTACATCGGCCCCCATTTTTCTTACTTCATCTATTGGATAATTATTTACCACGCCCCCATCGATCAAGATTTGATCGCCCAAAGGCGCAGGTTCAAAAAGCGAAGGCAAGGTGCCACTCGCCAAAATCGCCTCAGGTAAATACCCGCGATCCAAAAGCACCTCGTCACCCGTCTCGATATTGGCCGCTATGCACAAAAAAGGAATAGGCAACTTACTGAAATCGGCCACGTCCTTAACATGATATAATACACGGACCAACTCGCTATAAATATTTTGACCGCCGGAATAGGCCTGGGGAATGGAGACCTTAAAATTATCGAACGGCAAGGTCAGGGCGTATTTCTCTGAAGCCGCTTTCTCGTAAAATGACTTTGCGCTACGCGGAATATTATCTTCGATAAGATCGGCCAAATCGGTATTTCTAAATATGGAATCTAATTGATCGGCCGTATAACCGGAAGCATACAGGCCCCCAACGATCGCCCCCATACTCGTGCCACCGATATAATCGATTTTCACCCCGGCTTCTTCGATAACCTTCAGCGCTCCTATATGCGCCAAGCCTTTAGCACCACCACCACTTAGAACGACACCTACTTTAATATCTCTCTTTTCTACTACGGATTGGGCATAGGTCGAACCGCTGATCAAGAAGATAAACACGAAATAAAATGCCCTAGACATATTTAATGAACGAAGTTTCTAATGAAAAGTTTTATAAATTTTTTTGGCCTTGACCTTGCCGACCGATTTGACCAAATCTTCAAGGGAGGCTTCTTTGATTCTTTTGACCGATTTGAAACTCTTTAAAAGTTCTTGGGCGGTTTTTTCACCTATCCCCTCGATTTGTTCCAATTCAGAATTAATGGCCGCCTTACTTCTTTTTTGCCTATGAAAAGTTATGCCGAATCGATGTGCTTCGTTTCGCAATTGCTGTATTATTTTTAGGCTCTCAGATTTTTTATCCAAATAAAGAGGAATAGAATCTTCTGGAAAATAAATTTCCTCCAAGCGTTTCGCGATTCCGATAATCGCAATTTTTCCTCGGAGCCCTAATTTATCGAGACTTTTGACCGAGGACGATAGTTGCCCTTTTCCACCGTCAATGACAATTAATTCTGGGAGAGGTTGCTTTTCATCTAGCAATCTTCTATATCTTCTAAAAACTACTTCTTCCATTGAGGCAAAATCATCCGGCCCCGTTACCGTTTTTATATTGAACTTACGATATTCTTTTTTTGCCGGTTTCCCATTTATAAAGACAACACAGGCGGCCACAGGGTTGCTTCCTTGTATATTACTGTTATCAAAACATTCGATATGTCGTGGCTCGTCCGAAAGACGAAGGTCTTTCTTCATTTGTGCCATAATGCGGTTTGTATGCCGATCGGGATCGATGATCTTGATTTGGTTGAATCGGTCTTGCCTAAAAAACTTGGCGTTGCGTTCTGAAAGCTCCAATATTCTTTTTTTATCCCCGGCCTTGGGTACCCTAACCTTCAAATTGGGGTCAACAGTTACGGCAAATGGCAGATAAAGTTCTTTCGACTGCGAATTGAAGCGCTGTCTGATTTCAACAATTGCCATTTGCAATAAATCCTTATCTCCTTCATCCAATTTCTTTTTCATCTCTAAAGTATGTGAGCGAATTACAGCTCCGTGTGAAAGTTGTAAAAAATTCACGTAGGCATAGGCCTCATCAGAAATTATCGAGAATACATCGACATTGTTGATTTTTGGGTTGACAATTGTCGACTTTACCTGATAATTTTCGAGAACCTCTATCTTTTCCTTCATCTGCTGGGCCTCTTCGAACAATTTTTTTTCGGCCAAAGACCTCATTCGTTTTTTGAAGTAGGTCAATGAAGATTTGAAATTGCCCTTGATTATCTCACGTATGTCATCAACCTGAAGGTGATATTCTTCTTCGGATTGCAATCCTTCGCAGGGACCTTTGCAATTTCCGAGATGATATTCTAAACAGACCTTGTATTTACCTTCAGCAATTTTTTTCTCAGAAAGATCGTAATTACAAGTTCTCAAAGGGTAAACCCCCTTTATCAGATCCAACAAAGTGCGAACGGTGTGCATGCTGGTATAGGGCCCAAAATATTCTGAGCCGTCTTTTATCAATTTTCGCGTCGGAAATATTCTGGGGAACCGCTCTTTCTTGATACATATCCATGGATAACTCTTATCATCCTTCAGTAAAACGTTGTACTTCGGTCGGTACTTTTTAATCAGATTGTTTTCTAACAGAAGGGCATCCGTTTCCGTAGGAACTACAATATGCCTAATCGAGCTTATATGCTTGACGAGAATTCTCGTTTTTCCGTATTCATGTTTTTTATTAAAATAGGAAGTGACCCGCTTCTTAAGGTTCTTGGCTTTACCTACATATAGAATCGTATCATGCTTATTATAAAATTGATAGACCCCAGGGCCATCGGGCAAGGTACTCAGTTGTATTTTAAGTGAATCTTGGGGCATCTAAAATGGGCGGTACGTCATTGTCGGTATCCAATGTTAAATTACTGCGTTTTTTGATTAGCACCCAGTGTTTTTACTTTTTTTAACGTTGTGAATTATGGGCCCATTTAAGAAAACCAATGATGGAAAAAACCGCATTGATTTTTGCACTTGTATTGTATTTATACTCTTAGTCGGATAAACGAGGAAATGCCAAAATTCGAGAACAAGCTGCTGACCGAAAATTAAAAAATCAACAAACTATGTCAACTGGTTGGGTATTAACTATTTACGATGTAAAATTTTAAAATTAAGGTTTCTGAATATCTATTAAAACGTTAAAGTTTTAAAAAAAATGTGCATTTCATCGATAAAAAGTTGCAGTTCATAGGGTTCGTAAGATTTTTTTTATTTACATTTAACCAACAAAATCGATAACACACATGGACAACTATTTTGTGATATTAGGACTATATCTGATTTTAATGGTTTGTTTTAACATCTATTATTCGGTTACTGCCAAAGAATAGAATAGCAAATTCCACACCCCCCAAAGTACTGCCGGTTTAATCTAAAATCATGACTAAAAAAGATTTAAGATTAGACTTCAAGAAACGAAGAAAAAACATCTCCCGACAATTTTTGGCGAGTGCTAGTTTAGGCATTGCCAACAATGTTTTGAAAATCCCGATTTGGGATTTCGATTTCTATCACACCTTTTTACCGATTTCCAACAAAAAAGAACCTGACACGTCTTACTTGCTGTCCGTTTTACAGGGAAAAGACAAAAACATTGTACTTCCCAAAGTTTCTGGCCAACATCTTAAACACTATTTTCTTACTGATAGCACTAAGTTGAAAAATAGTAATTGGAACATTCCAGAACCTGAAGACGGTATTGAAATATCCCCTGAAAAAATCGACGTTGTATTCGTACCGTTATTGGCATTTGATAAAAACGGAAACCGCGTCGGATATGGAAAAGGGTTCTATGATAATTTTTTAGCTAGTTGTAGATTGGGGACCATCAAGGTGGGACTATCATTGTTCGCGCCAGTAAAAAAAATCACTGATGTTCTCGAAACTGACATTCCCCTTGATTACTGTGTGACACCTGAAAAAAACTATTCGTTCGTTTCTAAGTAATCATTATGCCCTACGGTATTTGGCCGGTCGATTTCTTTCTGCCCAAAAGCCCTTTTGTTAAATACGATCAAAATGCCGACCCCGGTGCTAATTGCCATATCGGCAAGATTAAAAACAGGTTCGAAAAACCGAAAGCGATCGCCCCCAAAAAAGGGCATCCACTCTGGCCATGTTGTATCGATCATCGGAAAATAAAGCATGTCTACTACCTTACCGTAAAAAACACTTCCGTAGGGCTCATCTGCAAATAGCGTTGCTACTTGGCCACTACTGGAATCGAAAATCATTCCGTAAAAAACTGAATCCAAAATATTTCCTAACGCACCTGCAAAAATCAACGAAACGGCCAACACATAGATTTTTGACGATTGTTTTTTAATGATATCATAGAGCCAATACCCTATACCGACAATGGCGAACAAACGAAAAACGGTCAGCACCAATTTACCAACACTGTCTGAGATTGGTAGAATGTCGCTCAGTTTGGCTCCCCAAGCGGCTCCCTCATTTTCGATAAAAAGAATTTTGAACCAGCTGAAAACATCTATCGATTCACCAAGAACGAAATTGGTCTTTATGTAAAATTTACTGAGCTGATCAATAAATAGAATTAAAATAATCAGCGGTATCGACTTTTTTAGACCCATGTTCAAATGTTAACGGCAAAAATAACCCTTTAATTGTAATTGTTAATTATTCGTTTCTTACAAGATCGATGTCTCCCGTAGTGGTGGTCAAAATAAAATAATTGTCCCCAACAGGAATATCATTTTTTTGAATCTTTCCAAATTTGCTAACGACCTTTATTTCGGCACTTTTACTTTCAACATTTATATCCCCGCTTTGTGTCGTCGCGGCCACTTTCCCAGAAATATCTTTGAGCGTGCAACTGCCATCATTCAAAGTAATCTTCAACTGTTCGTAAATACCCGTCGCTAGCACATTGCGGCTTGTACCATTTACCTGTACGCTTTGAAATTCGGGTAGAACGATTTCCAGCGAAATGGAAACAACCTTATGAGCACTCAATTTATCATTGGGGTTTTTAAAGATTGGACTGAATCCAGCGCTTACCGAAACATTGGAACCGTCTTCCTTTAAATTTAAGATCAAGTCCCGTTTATATTCTCCATCTATGGTGGCCTGTATCAATAAATCATCGGACTTGGACGTCTTCATTTTTATTTCGAAACAATTCTTTGCATCGATTTCAATCGCTACTATATCAGGATTTAGAATGGTCTTCTTTACAATCTTTTGAGCACTCAAAAAGTTGACTGAAAAAAATAAAAAGAGAATGATTCTCTTCATAGGTCAAAAAAACCTGCA
>QIJL01000144.1 GCA_003232435.1 Flavobacteriales bacterium
AGGATAATCTAAGCGCGGGTTTCGCCGAAACCGATATTTTCTTCAGCAATAAATTCGCAATGAAACTGGGAGTAAGAGGGGAGTATTCAGCGGCATTGGAAAATTTTAACGTGTCCCCTAGAGTTTCATTGGCCTACAAGAGTAGCGAGAACGGGCAGTTTTCGTTGGCCTACGGAGATTTCTATCAAAACCCGCTAACCGAATATTTGAAGTTCGACCAGAACCTCGAGTTCGAGAAAACATCGCATTATATTTTGAACTATCAATACTTGGCAAATGGCAAAACCTTCAGGGCCGAAGCATACTATAAAGATTATGATAAGCTGACGAAATATGATACTCGTTTGGCACAGTTCGATTCCGATTTCAATAATTTAGGTAGTGGATATGCCTCCGGACTCGATATTTTTTGGAGGGATAACAAAAGTGTTAAGAATCTCGATTATTGGGCTTCGTACTCTTATTTGAACACGGAACGTGATTATCGCAATTTCAGGGAAAAAGCAAGGCCGAATTTTGCTCATAATCTATCTTTGGTAACCAAATACTTTATCGAAGATTGGAGGTCGCAGGTAGGTATGTCATATACTTATGCTTCAGGAAGGCCCTACGATAATCCGAATAACACAGATTTCATGGCAGAAAAGACCAAAACGTATAATAGTTTGAGTGTAAACTTGGCTTATCTGATCTCACAGCAAAAGATATTGTATTTCTCAATAAGCAATGTAGCCGGCTTTCGAAATGTAAATGGTTATCAATATGCCGATGCCCCGAATACAAACGGCATTTTTGAACGAAGGGAAATTCGCCCTACGGCAGATGTGTTTTTTTTCGTCGGCTTCTTCTGGACGATCAGTAGTGACAAGAGCAGCAATCAGTTGGATAATTTGTAGCCAGGGATTTCTTAACCGCAAAGGGCGCAAGGGTTTACACAAGGTTCGCCAAGAACTTCTGCTAGCTAAAAACTCTTTGCGCCCTTTGCGCTTTTTACTTTGCGAACCTTACGGTTAAGTTTAGCACTGATTTTCAAATCAAATTTGTTACCATAAATGAATTTGGGTATCTTTTCTGCTCAACTAAAATGTTGATGCCATGAAGACCCAAGAATTTTCCGATATTCAAAAAATGTTGCAGAATCAAGGCTACATTGACGATGGTGGTATCGCCATGTCGCTGTTCCTTGCCATGAAATTGGAAAAACCGTTGTTGGTTGAAGGCCCGGCCGGGGTCGGAAAGACCGAAATCGCCAAGGTCATGGCAACGGCACTGGAAACCGATTTGATCCGATTGCAATGCTATGAAGGTTTGGATAGTACACATGCACTTTACGAGTGGAATTATCAGCACCAATTACTGTATCTAAAAATGCAGGAAAGTAAAGGGCAAGATGTCAAAGCCCTTGAAGAAACTATTTTCTCAGATAAGTTTCTTTTAAAACGACCGGTGCTGAATGCGATTACGCATCCTGAAAAAGCAGTTTTATTGATTGATGAAATCGACAGGGCAGATGAAGAATTTGAAAGTTTTCTCTTGGAAGTGTTGTCCGACTGGCAGGTAACCATCCCAGAAATCGGAACGATAAAAGCCACTCATAAACCTCAAATTATTCTTACTGGAAACCGAACAAGGGAACTTTCCGAAGCCCTTCGAAGAAGATGTTTGTATCTATGGATCGACTATCCCACTTTTGAGAAAGAACTGGCGATTGTTAAGTCCAAAGTCCCTGAAATAGATCAAAAATTAGGGACGCAAATCTGTGCTTTTATGAGGGAGTTACGAGAAATGAAACTCGAAAAAACCCCCGGTATCTCGGAAACTATTGATTGGGCCAGAGCATTGGCCAGTATGCATTTAAAGCATTTGGATAGGCAAATAGTCGAAGATACTTTGGGTGTTGTACTTAAAGATTGGCAAGACATGCGCCATACGCAAGATGCGCTTTCAGAGCTATTGGAAAAGACAGGTGTAACTTCTCGGATTGGATGATGCTCTTTGTGGGTAGTTTAACCGCAAGGGGCGCAAAGGAAAAAGCGCAAGGGGCGCAAAGAATTTGTAGCTGATGAATGAGAATGAAATTTCTAAAATAGTGTTTGACTGTGCTTTGAAGGTGCATAAATCTTTAGGGCCGGGACTATTGGAAAGTGCTTAAGAAGAATGTTTGTTTTATGAATTAAAGAAAAGTGGTTTAAAAGTTGAAAAACAGAAACCACTTCCTTTAGTATATGAAGAGGTAAAGCTAGAAATCGGTTATAGGGTTGACCTTATAATAGAGAACAAAGTAGTCCTTGAAATAAAGTCAGTCGAAGCTTTAAATGATGTGCAGCTAGCTCAAGTACTGACCTATTTGAAATTATCGAATTGTAAACTGGGTCTACTCATAAACTTTAATGTTACATTGATTAAGAATGGAATAAGAAGAGTAGTAAATAATTTATAGAAATTCTTAGCGACCCTTGCGCATCCTTTGCGCCCATTGCGTTTAAGACAAAGTAAAGATATGCCGTCCACAATTAGCCATCAAACCGAGTTGTCTGCAAACGTAGTACTGTTATGTCGTTTCCTGCGCAAAAAAGGATACCCTTTAAGTGCCACGGAGGAGACTGACGCTTTACGATCCCTAACTTTTTTACCGATTCATAAGGAGGCCTATTTTAAGGAGTCCTTGAAAGCCGTGCTGACCAAAAACCAATATCAGCAAGCAAACTTTGACGAATATTATTTGGAGTTTTGGCACCAACTTTCAAAGGCTACCGATTCAAAAGTCAAGGAAAAAAAAGATAAAAAGGACAAACAATCGGAAGCCAAAAAAAAGGAAGCCCAATTCGACTCTTTGAAGAACTGGCTGAACCTAAATACTTCGGATGAAGAAAAGCAAATCGCTTCCTATAGTGATATCGAGATATTGGCCAGAAAGAGTTTTTCCGATTTAAGCCAAGAAGAAATGCAATTGATGATGCGGTTATTGCAAAAGTTGGCACGTAAGGTCGCACATCGGAAAAGCAGATTGAAAAAGACTTCGAAAAGGCGTAAAACTATAGACCTAAAAAACACCATTCGCACAAATATGCGGAGAGGGGGCGAGATAACCGAAATCAGCTTTAGTGAAAAAAAAGAAAAGAAACTGAAACTGGTATTGCTCTGCGATGTGAGCAAGTCGATGGAACTCTATAGTCGATTTTTTGTCCATTTGATCTATGCTTTCCAAAATGCATATGACAAAATTGAGACCTTCGTTTTCAGTACAGCCCTGCATCGGGTCAGTGAGATACTCGATAACCACGAATTCGACAAGGCTTTTGAGATTATTTCTGAAAGAGTACCGCAATGGTCAGGGGGTACGACGATCGGTTCTTGTCTCAATGATTTCGCGCAGGATCATGGCTATGGAATGTTGGACAAGAAAACAATCGTAATCATTTTGAGTGATGGCTGGGATACCGGAGAGCCTGATCTGATGAAAGAAGCGATGCAGACTATTTACAAGAAATCGAAAAAGGTAATTTGGTTGAACCCCTTGGCCGGTAGCACCGATTTTTCTCCAGAGTCATTAGGCATGAAAACAGCACTGCCCTATATCGATGTGCTCGCATCGGCTCATAATCTTGAAAGTTTGAAAAGCGCGATACTCCAAATTCAGAAAAGAAGAAACTTGTTGAATCGTCAATTTGCATAGGGTTGAAATGTGCATTCAACAATGAATTAACGGAATTCTTTCGGAACATTTAAAAAAATCCATCTTATTACTTACAGATTTATGAACTAAGTGTTATCTTAAAGAACTTTTTTAAAAATTAAAAAAGTATTCCGTTTGTTCGCAAATTCATCTTGGAAATTCGATGACGGACCTTCTTTGAAATAATAACTTAAATCATACATATATGAACATTACAGTAACGATCAATGGGGAAAAACACTCCCATGATGTTGAGCCAAGAATCAGTCTTGCGCAATATCTCAGAGAGGTGCTGGATCTTACCGGAACGCACATCGGCTGCGATACTAGCGGATGTGGAGCATGCACGGTTACCGTAGACGGTGCTGCCGCAAAGGCTTGTACACTTCTAGCGGTCCAGGTCAATGGAAGTGAAATCACGACCATTGAAGGTATGGCCCAAAACGGTCAAATGCATCCGATACAAGAGGCATTCAAAGAAAATCACGGACTTCAATGTGGGTTTTGTACTCCGGGAATGGTAATGACCGCCTCCGACATTTTGAAGAACAATCCGAATCCGACCGAAGAAGAAATTCGTCATGGGCTCGAAGGTAATTTTTGTCGGTGCACCGGATACCACAATATTGTCAAATCAATTCAGCATGCCGCTGAGAAAATAAACGGGTAATTATGGAAACATTTATAGGAAAACCAATTAAAAGACGTGAGGATGCCCGTTTTCTCAAAGGGGCGGGAAAATATACCGACGATATAAAATTGCCGAAAATGACCCAAGCGGCTTTTGTTCGTAGTCCGTTTGCGCATGCAAAGATCAATTCGATCGATACTTCTGAAGCTAAGAAAGCTGATGGAGTGGTTGCAGTTTATACGGCTAAAGATGGTTGTGGGGAATACGGCGTGCCTTGCGGATGGCAGGTCGATTTCAAAAATGGCGACACGATGCGTGAACCTAAGCATCCACTTTTGGCCAGCGATAAAGTGAAGCACTTGGGGGAAGCAGTCGCAATCATTGTTGCTGAAACTTTGGAGCAAGCTAGAGACGCTGCGGAAATGGTTGCTGTTGATTATGAGGATCTGCCCGCCGTAACAGATCCAAGAAAAGCTATGAATGATGGCGCACCCAAAGTACATGACGAATGGGAAGACAATGCGGCATTCGATTGGTGCATTGGTAACGATAGGGCTGAGGTCGAAGCGGCATTGGCTTCGGCGCATCATGTGACAGAAATGGAATATCGCAATCAACGCTTGGCTCCGAATGCGATTGAGCCAAGAAGTTATATAGCTGACTACGATGTCAATGGCGATAAATGGACGCTATACACTAGTACCCAGAATCCGCATTTGATACGACTGTTGTTATGCGCTTTTGTTTTGGGAATTCCCGAACACAAAGTTCGGGTCGTATCCTATGATGTGGGTGGTGGCTTCGGAAGCAAAATATATCATTATACGGAGGAGGCATTATTGACTTGGATATCGAAAGAAATAGGAAGGCCGGTCAAATGGACATCAGATAGAAGTGAAGCATTTTTGACCGATGCCCATGGTCGAGATCACCATGTGAAATCGAAAATGGGTTTTGACAAAGATGGAAAAATAGTGGCCCACCTTACTGACGAATTTTGTGCAATGGGAGCCTATCTCTCAACTTTTGCGCCGGCAGTACCTACCTATTTGCACGGCACTTTATTTCAAGGAGTTTATTCGACCCCCTTGATTCATTTGAACGTTACGGCACCCTTCACGCATACAGTTTGTGTGGATGCATATAGAGGCGCGGGTCGCCCCGAGGCTACATATTTGTTGGAGCGTATAATCTCGAAAGCAGCCAAGGAGATGGATATGGATCCTGCGGAAATTCGTTTTAAAAACTTTATCCCTCCTTTTAACGGAACTACAGAACCCGGTTACCAAACGCAAGTTGCCTTGCAATATGATAGCGGTAATTATGAGGGGGTCCTCAAAAGAGGATTGGAAATGTTGGGCTATGAAGATTTTAGGAAAGAACAGGCAGAAGCCCGAAAAAATGGAAAACTTCTCGGAGTTGGTATTTCAACTTATATAGAAGGTTGCGGAATAGCGCCATCTGCAGTTGTAGGTTCCTTAGGGGCCAGAGCAGGTCTTTTTGAAGTTGGCCATGTTCGTGTTCAACCTACTGGGAAAGTACAGGTTTTGACCGGTTCCCACTCGCACGGTCAGGGGCACGAAACTGTGTTCGCACAATTCGTGGCGGATAAATTGGGTATTCCTATGGATGATATTCAAATAGAACATGGCGATACAGATCAGGTAGCCTTCGGAATGGGTACTTATGGTTCAAGAAGTTTAGCCGTTGGTGGAAGTGCCATTGTAAAAAGTGTAGAAAAGGTGTTGGAAAAAGGAGCTAAAATAGCCGCCCATAAATTAGAAGCGGCCGAAGGTGATCTGGAATATGCCGAAGGCAAATGGACGGTCAAAGGAACCGATAAGTCCATTTCATTTGGAGATGTTTCGCTGACGGCTTATGTACCACATGATTATCCTGAGGGACTAGAACCCGGTCTTGATTTTTCAAGCTTTTATGACCCCGTCAATTTTACTTTTCCGTTCGGTACGCATATCGCGGTCGTTGAAGTTTGCCCCGATACCGGTAAAGTAGATCTACAACGATTTGTTGCATGTGACGATGTGGGCAATGTCATGAACCCGATGATCGTTGATGGTCAGATTCATGGTGGTGTCGTTCAAGGTATTGGGCAAGCGCTTCTTGAAGAAGTAGTATATGATGAAGGTGGTCAGATGATTTCCGGCGGGTCTTATATGGACTATGCCATGCCCAGGGCAGACGATGTGCCGAGCATAGAAACAGACCGTACGGTAACTCCTTGCCCACATAATCCGTTGGGCGTAAAAGGAGCCGGAGAAGCCGGTGCCATTGGATCGACGCCCGCAGTGGTTAGTGCCGTAGTAGATGCTCTGTCGCATTTAGGTGTTACCGATATTCAAATGCCATTGACTCCGCAGAGAGTGTGGAAGGCAATGCAGAATTGATGGAGAAAAGGGTTTGATGCTAGAAGCACGATGC
>QIJL01000124.1 GCA_003232435.1 Flavobacteriales bacterium
ATAAGAATATTCAGCTCTACTGGGAGTTCCTCCACTTTTCATCTCTCTACAAAAATCTTTAATGGTGCAAGCCTCCCACCCCTCCGGAATCTCCTTGTCCAATTCTTCATTATACATCATGGCACCTCCTGACGATTTATACGGATTGCCATCGGAATTGGGAAACTCAAAATCGACAAACCAATGCTTGTATAAAGCCTGCGCGGTCGCTTCTAGCTTTTGGTTTAGTTGTTCGTTCAGTTTGATGCGGTCGGCAATAACGTTGTATTCCTTGACGATTTCCTGCTGTTTTTCAAGGGAGGGAACGGGGAGCTGCATCTCCAAAAAATCTTCCCATTCCAATGTGCCCCTAACACCACCGACTGCCAAAAACTCCGCATGCCTATCGAATTCCTCTCGCGAAAACCACATCATCAAATATTCTGGCAATAATTTCTTTGTATCAACGATTTCAAAAACAGGATAGGCCTGTGAAATGATGGCTTCTTCAAAATCCTGTAATAAGGCCACCGGCATTTTTCTGTCCCTACGTACTTGCATCGTGCTACATGCAAATTGGTTTTTACGAATAATTTTATAGTTACGCATGTTTGTGCCAACTATATTAGCTACAGATGGGATAAACTGCTTGGATATGCTCAAACCTAAAAGCTTTTTTACTTTTAGATCTACATTGCGGGTATCAACGAGTTCTATGTAATCCCCTAGGGGTCTATAATTCGATGGCATACCCCAATTCTTTAAAAACACCCAACAGTTCTTTTTTAGATTGCTCTTCCACTTTAAGCAATTCTGACAGCTCATCTTGCAAAGCGATCATTTTGGTGTCGAAGTCAATGTTTTCATCACGGTTTACAAACTCGATATATTTGCTCGGCACCAATGAAAAATCCTTCTTTTCAATGTCAGCTTTGGTGGCACTGTAGCAATATTCGGGAACGTTCTTATAATCACTTTCCGTTTGTTGCCAATCGTGGTAGGTTTTTGCAATTTCCCGAATATGCTGCGGACTAAACTGGATAAACTTTTTTTCAAAAGGCTCGCCTATTTGCCGCAAATCTAAAAACAACACTTCTTCTTCCCGATCTCGATAGTTCCGTTTTTCATCGCCAATGGTTCGGGTATGCGCTTTTTTGTTCTTGTTAAGGATCCAAATTGTTACACTAATATTCGTGGTGTAAAACATATTTTGGGGTAAGATGACAATGGCCTCCACCATATTGTTTTCGACCAGTTTTCTACGGATCTTATATTCCTCCCCACCACCGGAAAGGGCACCGTTGGCCAATATAAAACCTGCCACCCCATTATCGGACAGTTTAGAAACCATGTTCAGTATCCAGCCATAATTCGCATTGCTTTTGGGCGGCACCTCATAGCCCCGCCAACGAGGGTCGTCCACTAATTCTTTTTCACCCCGCCAATCCTTTTGGTTAAAGGGCGGGTTGGCCATGATATAATCGGCCTTTAGGTCTTTGTGCTGGTCGTTGGCAAAAGTGTCCGCGGCTTTTTCTCCAAGATTAGCCGAAATGCCACGGATGGCCAAGTTCATTTTTGCCAGTTTATAGGTGGTATTGGTATATTCCTGCCCATAGATGGAAATCTCCTGTTTATTGCCATGATGGTTCTCAATAAACTTGATAGACTGCACGAACATACCGCCCGAACCGCAAGCGGGGTCATAAATGATGCCCTTGTAGGGTTCTATCATTTCGGCGATCAGGTTGACAATGCTCTTGGGGGTATAGAATTCCCCTTTACCCTTACCTTCCGCCAAGGCGAACTTAGATAGAAAATATTCATACACGCGACCTACAATATCTTGGGCTTTGTCTTTTTGAGTATCTATCTTATTAATAGTATCCAGCAACGAAGCCAGTTTACTTTTGTCCAATCCCAAACGGGAAAAATAATTGTCGGGCAAGGCACCTTTCAAAGAAGGATTGTTCTTTTCGATCTGGTTAAGGGCGGTATCTATTTGTAGCGCAATATCGTCCTGTTTTGCCTTTTTAATAATATGGCTCCATCGGGACGTCTCGGCAAGAAAAAAGACATTCTTCATATTGTAGAAGTCTTTCATCTCTATATACTTTTCCTTGCCTTCGGCAATCAGTTCTTTTCGGCGTTCTTCAAATTTATCACTGGCAAACTTTAGGAAAATAAGCCCTAGCACTACATGCTTGTATTCCGAAGGTTCTATGGATCCCCGTAATTTGTTGGCCGCGTCCCAAAGGCTTTCTTCTATTGATTTTTGTTTGGTGGTCGATTTTTTTGCCATTTATAATTTCTTGTCCTTAAGTTCCACTAAAAGTTCTTTGGCCTCGACCTTTAAAATCTCGGCTATCCGGTACAAATCTTCCAGACTGGGCTGTCTTCGGTTCTGGGCATAGGAGTTGACCATATTGTAGCTTTTGCCCATCTTTTCGGCCAGCCACTTTTGTTTGATGCCCTTTTCCGCTAAAACGGCCTTTATCCTGTTCATTTTTTTGAATGCTTTCTCTCAGCTTACTAAAATAGGCAAGTTTTTCAATATCTCATATAATGAGTATTAAAATAGCGATGCTGAATGGTTGTATTTTTTGCTAGCTGAATTTTTGATACAAATTCCCAAGCCCCTACGGAAGTCGGGCAACCCTAATACCTTAGGAGATTTAGGCTATAAATCTTGATTTGTAGCTAAAATATGATTGCATTTGAGCTATTTCTCAAAATATGAGAGTACAAGATATTGGTTTGCCTTGGAAAAAAAGTAGAAAACGCATACTTAAACAGGCAGATGACCATATTTAAACTTGTGCCGATTCTCCATCTTTTTTGTTTGAAATTCTCTTTATTAAGTGCGATTATCATGTAATTTTTTTTCATGTAGTATCATCTGTTTTCAGATTTGGAAAGATCGAAAATCATTTGCTATATTGAGACATCTATGAACGTAATCTGTATCGAAGAAAAAGCTTTTTATACCTTACTGGATGGGGTAATAAAGTATGTCAAATCCGAAATAGAACTGGATACTCCCAATGAATGGTTGGACAAAAAAGAAGCGATGCAGGCGTTGAGAATAAAATCGCCCACCACCTTGCAAAAATTACGGGACGAGGGCAAGATCAGGTTTTCGCAGCCCGAAAGGAAACACATCGTTTACGACCGAGATAGCATCAACGATTATCTTGAGGCACACGCCAAAGAGCCCTTTGATGACAGCTAAATTTCTTCTTGTTACAATTGAAGTGCAAATTCCTTAGATTATAAATTTTCCAATTATATTTCGTTAAACGATAAACCCTAAAAATTGGGGCTTATCTCTAAATGAAATATCAACATAAATCTTGTGTTAGGCCTGTTGCTTTTCGGACATGTTTTCTCCAAGCCCCTGCGGAAGTCGTACAAACCTTCCACTACAATCCTCCCATCCGGACACGCTTCGCCGGTCCGCCCGGGAAGTCTTTCCGTTCCAGTTTTGAACGGCATCCTCGGTGTCGCTCAAAAGCCCAAGCGGCGAAAAAGCCGCTTACCCTTTTCTCTCCCTATCCACAAAAGAGTTGGATATTTCCAGTTTTCCTTAATTTTTTTGATACCATATTAGACCAGATAAATTCCTTGATTGGTCTCATGTATCCTCATATGGTTCAATATGATATAACGACTTAAAATATTGATTGCTAGATTATTATAACAAAATTTGATGTGCTATATTTATCCACGAAGGTGGATAGCAAGTGATGTTTAGCGCACCGCAAAACGCCTACTTCTTACGAAGTGAAAACCGATTAAAATCGAATTAAAAAATGGCAATAAACAAAGGTGGAAGAAAACGTCTCGGAGACAAGAAAAGGGGGCATGCCATAACGCTCAGGTTCAACGGTACGGAACTGGAAAAAGTAAAGACCATCTTGCAGTCCTACAATCTTGATTTTGGTAAAAGGGGTACGGTCGGCCCTTTCCTAAGAAAGCTAACCCTGAACAAAGAAACGATAAAGGAGAAACGGATTCCCGATGGCATTTCGAACCTCAGTTACCAGATAAACAAAATAGGCACCAACATCAATCAACTGGTCAAAGTAGCCCACTACAAGAACATGCGCAGCCCGAACGCGAACCTCGAAGGGGAGTTACAAAAGGCCAGCGAACTGATGTTGGAACTTATAGAAATCATGAACCCCAAAAACCAAGAATGATAGCAAGAGTACTTTATCGGAATAATGTGCAGGGCGTGCTGAACTATGTATTGGGCAAATCCGAAACCACCCTACTTGGTTTTCAGAACACCTATTCCGATACCGACACCGACATGAAGTTTTTCGGTCGGGTACTTTACCATCTTGGCAATCGCCATGACTCTGAAAAACGGTATGCGCATATCTCACTTAATCTTCCCCGTGGCGAGAACTTGAGCAACAGGGACTTTTTTGAACTCGCTAAAAATTATATGGAACACATGGGCTATGGCGAACAGCCCTATGTCGTGGTACGTCATCATGATACCAAGCACGAGCATGTGCATATCGTCTCGTCCACCATCAAGGAAGATTGCTTGCAGATCAACCTCTCCAATGATATAAGAAGGAGCATAGCGACCCAAAAATACCTCGAAAAAGAATTCGGACTTTCCCCATCGCCCGATACGAGGAATATGAAAGAGTTACCTATTTACGAAATGCCCGAATTCCGAAACCGGGATATCAACGGAGTCAGGTTCTATATGCAGGACATCGTGAACAACAGCTTGCAGAAGTACAAAGTAAGAAGTTTCAATGAATTGGCCGAACTGGTAAAACCGCACCATATTGAGGTAAAGACCGTCGAACGAAATGGCAGGATAGGGGTATCGTATGGTGTTGCCGTAAAAGATGGCTACAAATCGAGGTTTGTCAACGGCTATACCGTCCACCCACAATTGAGCGGCCCAAAACTGCAAAAGGTCTTTGAACACAACCAAAGTTCAAAACTATTACCGATGGTCAAAAAACGGTTGGAAAAACAAATGCACACCACCTATGGACTTTTCAAGACCATAAACCTCGAACATTTGCCCGACATTCTAGAATCCTATCAAAAACTGGATTGCAAGGTCGATTATGATGAGGAAGAAAAAGCCTTAGATTTTACCATTTATGACAAATCGGGATATGTCCTCAAAAGCGAAGAAATTGCGCACGAAATAGGCATCCATCAAAATCCCGAATTATTCGAAAGCGGATACACCCAGATGTACGGAGAAAGCGAACAGTTAAAACGTGAGCTTGGACGGTGTATCAAAGATGCCTATAAAAGCACCTATCATAATTCGGGGAGAAAGATTCTTTTTTCCGAGCATATCGATAGGATACGCATAAAACCGATAGTAACGGAAATGGCCAAATCGGAACGTTTTCTATTTCTCAAGAAATACCTGCATACCGATAACCGAAACTTTAGCAATATGATACAAGAACAATTCAATGTTGTAAAGGACAAGCTATACATTACGGAATCGCTCAGGGAAGAAAAAGAACTGAATTCGAAGGCCGAACTAATAAAACAGGCTATCGGCAATCAACTATTCGACGCGCCAAAGCAAAAGGGGGTTCTTTTCGAACTTTTGCATAGCCTCGGCACCAAATACGATAGGGGCAACCTTATCTATGCAAATTCCTATCAACATCAAGTGAAACTGGATATAGGTAAGGTGCCATATCCAGAACAAATTGATTTTTATGCTTCCCCTAGCTTTATCGGGGAAAACGAAAAAGTATTGAACGGGCTTCTGAACGACAGGACCGAAAAAGAAATCGGCTTAAGCCCGACGGCGATATTCCTGCCTTTGATGTTCCCGAACCTTTATGCAGCTATGAACCCAAAATACACGCGAAAGTTTGAGCGTTTAAGCCTGAAATCCTATCATAAGTATGCAGAGCGTATGCAGGTATCCTTCGAGAAATCCCCGAACGATTATATAAAGTTTTTCAATGAAAAAGGATTCTATTTTGAAAGAAGGGAAGGTAGGTTGTGCGTAGGGTCGATATATTCCAAGAATCCTGTTAACCTTCC
>QIJL01000418.1 GCA_003232435.1 Flavobacteriales bacterium
TGTGAAAATTCGTGAAACCTGCCCGTCCGGTTTACCTGCCGTAGGCATGGCAGGCGGGTTCGTGTCCAAACATCACAGAAAATGAAACGAGCCAAGCCTCGGGGAATTAAACCCAAAGAGATTAAAGTCTCGCTGTCTTTCACATCGGGATTTCTTTTTTACATAAAAGGCTAGGGCGAGAAGTTTATCCTGAGCGGTGTCGAAGGGAGTCCTAGTAGGCCAACTGAAAAGAAAATCCCGGTTTAATCGAGATTTTTTATTTTAAGGCCCCTGGAAAACTTTCATCGGGATCTGAATCATATTCTTCTGGGGGGTCATCTTTTGATTCTATCTCGCCCTTGTCGTCGTCGTCTCCTATTTCTTCCGATTTGTTGTGCTCACGCAAAGCATCCTCTGCCTTGTTTCGCTCTAAAAGTTCTTCATCGATTTCATCGAGCATAGTACCCATTTTCTTTTTATCCTTGATCATCGCCCAGGTCATGATCAGACTTGTGGCAATGATAACGAACAGTAAGATACCCGATTCAAAACCAGCGACTTCGGCTTCAACGGGTATGGCGTAAAACAAAAGAATGGTGATCAACCCCCTCGGGGCGATAAAGACCTGTGGTAGAATATCCTTTCCGATAAAAACCCTAAGTAGTACAAATCGAATGGCATATATCGAAGCGATAATAAGAACACTGACCAAGGCTACGTTCAAGCTCAGCAAAGAGGCCAGCACTATCGTAATACCAAAAATCACGAAGAAAAAGGTTCGTACGACAAAAGCGGTCTCTAAGGTTATGATGTGCAGTTCGTGATAAATTTGGCGCATTTTTTCTTTTTCCAAAAATATGGCCGTCTTCCCCGGAAAGAATAATTTGACATTGGCGATGACCAGCCCGAAGACCAAGATAATGATCAATGATGAGAGGTGCATCTTTTTGCCAATGGCGTATAAAAGCAACAGTACGGCGATCAATAAAAATTGCTTGGCCTGACTTTTGATCCGTTGAAAAATCAACACCAATGCATAACTGGCGACAATTGCGATAACGATGGTCAAAAGTATGTTTCCAGCAAAACCTGCGGCGCCTGTATCGGTCTCGGGGTCGAGGCCTCCTGTCAAAAAGTAGAACATCATGATGCCCATGATATCTGAAAAAGTGCTTTCGTAAATATGGAATTCTTTTTTATCCTCTCGAAGTCCACTTACGCTAGGTATGATTATTGCGCTTGATAGAATGGAGAGTGGCGTAGCGTACAACCAAGCCGCCAGCATCGTCATACCATCTATAAACTGGTAGAGAATCAATGCTGCGATCCAAGCCGATCCGATGAGTCCGATCAAAGCGATGGCCATCGATTTGAGAATAGGCACGAGCTTTTCGCGTTTCAATTCAAGTTCGAGGGCGGCCTCAAGTACGATCATGATCAGCCCCACCGTACCGATTATCTCTAAAGTACCCCTGAGGTTTTGCTCGAAATCGATTTCCCCACTCATAAAAAATTTTAATCCGAATTGGAGAATAACGCCCAATACGATCAGCATCAAAACGGAGGGGATATTGGTCTTTTTCGAAATACCATTGAACCAGAAAGAAATGATCACAATGGCGGCAGCCCCGATAATCATATTGTACGAAGAAAATATTTCCATAGGTCGGTTGTTAAGGTGTCTTAAAAATACTATTAATATCTCTAAAATCTAACGAAAGTATGAAGGCGATATTTTAAATTAGTTTGCAATTAAATGGCCACGAGTTCAAACGGATTCCATCGTCTTGTTCCGTTAATTAACAAAGAGCTTGCCTAAATTTCATGGAATGCCATTGCATTGCGAATCAAAAATTATGTATATTTGTGCCACTGAAAGGATATCGAAGTATTCATGAGGGGACAATTATAGTCCTCTTTTTTATTGCTGAAACTTTGGTTTCAGGACTATTTTTTAATAGAAATGAAACCGATTAGTTGAAGCAATTCCGCTGCCTGTGCTGGATTTATTTCAGTGAAAAGCGGAATCTATCAAAAGGGCGAGCAATATGTTGAAAAAAGAAGTTCAGCAACTTTTAGAAGAGGCCTTAAAAGAAGATGAATCTTTATTTTTAATCGATTTTTCGGTTTCTGCCGATAATTCGATAAAGATAGTTTTAGACGGTGATAAGGGCATAACCCTGAAAGATTGCATGCGGGTAAGCAGGGCCATAGAACATAACTTGGATCGCGAAGAAACCGATTTTTCGCTAGAGGTTACATCGGCCGGGGCCGCATCGTCGCTTCTTATGCCAAGACAGTATAAAAAAAATATTGGCAGAAAATTAAAAGTCAGAACATCGGAAGATAGCTTTGAAGGAAACCTGACAGAGACCAATGACGAGGGAATTGTTCTCGAGTGGAAAACAAGGGAACCCAAACCCATCGGAAAAGGGAAAGTAACAGTTCAGAAAAAACAAGAAATCGAATTTTCTGAAATCAAGGAAGCAAAAGTTGTATTAAAATTTTAATTGTAATTACAAATGGAAAATATTGCGTTGATCGAATCGTTCTCCGAATTCAAAGATGATAAATTCATTGATAGGGTTACGTTAATGGCTATTTTAGAGGAAGTCTTTCGAGGTGCCCTAAAACGTAAATTCGGTTCTGATGATAATTTTGATATCATTATAAATCCAGATAAGGGCGATTTAGAAATTTGGAGGAACAGAATCGTCGTAGAAGATGATGAGGTCGAAGATCCCAACGAAGAAATTTCTTTGACAGAAGCCCAAAAAATCGAACCTGATTTCGAAGTCGGCGAAGATGTTTCTGAAGAAGTTAAATTGATAGATTTAGGAAGACGAGCGATTCTGGCGCTTCGCCAGAATCTGATTTCCAAAATTCACGAGCACGACAATACTACCATTTATAAGCAGTTCAAAGATCTCGAAGGGGAGATTTATACCGCTGAGGTTCATCATATTCGTCATAAGGCAATTATTCTGTTGGATGATGAAGGCAACGAAATTATCCTTCCGAAAGATAGACAAATACCTTCCGACTTTTTCAGAAAGGGAGATAACGTTCGTGGAATTATCGAAAGTGTCGAACTAAAAGGAAGCAAACCTTCCATAATTATGTCAAGGGCCTCCCCCAAGTTTTTGGAGCAGTTGTTCTTTCAGGAAATCCCCGAAGTTTTTGACGGGCTTATTACCATCAAGAAAGTGGTTCGTATTCCTGGGGAAAAGGCAAAAGTTGCGGTTGATTCTTATGACGATCGTATCGATCCCGTTGGTGCCTGTGTAGGTATGAAGGGATCTCGTATTCACGGAATCGTTCGTGAATTGGGTAATGAAAACATAGATGTCATTAACTGGACGAACAATCCGCAGCTAATGGTCACAAGGGCTTTGAGTCCGGCAAGGGTTTCTTCCGTTAAACTGAACGATGAGAAAATGACGGCACAAGTTTATTTGAAGCCCGAAGAAGTTTCAAAAGCGATCGGTAGAGGTGGGCACAATATCCGCTTGGCGGGAAAACTTACCGGTTATGAGATCGATGTGTTTAGAGAGGGTGTTGAAGAAGATGTGGAATTGACCGAGTTTTCTGATGAAATCGATGCTTGGATAATTGAAGAATTCAAGAAGATCGGGATGGATACCGCGAGAAGCGTGCTTGAACAAGATGTAAACGATTTGGTAAAGCGCACCGATTTGGAAGAAGAGACAATTGCCGAAGTTGTAAGAATACTAAAAGAAGAATTGGAAGAATAGCTATATTAGCGGCAAAATAGCAGAATAGTATTATTATTTATGGCAGAAAGTGCAACGATAAGACTTAATAAAGTCCTGAGGGAACTTAATATTTCATTGGATCGGGCGGTCGATTTTTTGGCGTCCAAAGGTCATGAGGTGGAGGCAAGGCCTACCACTAAAATTTCCAGTGAGATATACCAAGTACTCCAAGATGGGTTCCAGACCGATATGAGCAAGAAAGTTGCGTCTAAAGAGGTCGGTGAAGAGAAGCGAAAAGAAAAGGAGGCTATTCGCGTACAGGCAGAGCAAGAACAGGAAGAAAGAAGGGTAGCACGTGAAAGAAGATCTTCGGAAAGCGAAGTAATCAAAGCCAAAGCTGAGCTTAGCGGCCCAAAGACCGTTGGTAAGATCGACCTTGAAAAGAAGAAAGAAAAGGAAAAGAAGGTCGGTGAAGAAAAAGTTAAAGAAACGAAGGTTGAAGAAAAGGTAGAAGTTACCAAGCCAGAAAAGAAGGAAAAGAAAGAGGAGAAAAAGGTTGAAGACCCTACTAAAGAGGGGGCCAAAGAGGCGGAAGTAATCGAAACTCAGTATAAAAAGCTTTCTGGGCCAAAGATAGCCGGAGATAAGATCAATCTTGAACAATTCAAGAAACCTGAAAAGAAGAAACCTGTTGCAAAATCTACAGACAATGCGGATCGCAAGAAACGCAGAAAACGTATTGTAAGTAATTCTACAAGCGGCAGAACAAATACAACTGTAGGGGCCAGAAAAGGAGGAGGGGGCAAGCGCTTCGCCGCACCTAAAGTCGAGCCTTCTGAAGAAGATGTACAAAAACAAGTTCGCGAGACGCTTGAAAAACTTCAAGGCAAGTCGAAAAAAGGCAAAGGTGCCAAATACAGACGAGATAAAAGAGATCAGCACAAGGCGCAGACCGAACAAGAACTTGAACAACAAGAACTTGAAAGTAAAATATTAAAGGTCACTGAATTTGTTACAGCGAGCGAAGTGGCCATGATGATGGACGTTTCGACCACTGAAATTATTTCCGCCTGTATGTCATTGGGGATCATGGTAACCATGAACCAACGATTAGATGCTGAAACCTTATCAATTGTTGCCGATGAATTCGGCTACGAAGTGGAATTTGTTACGGCCGATATCGAAGAGGCGATCGAGGAAGAAGAAGATGCGCCGGAAGATTTGGAGCCGCGCGCACCAATCGTGACCGTTATGGGTCACGTGGATCACGGTAAAACTTCCTTGCTTGATTATGTCCGCGAAGCGAATGTCATAGCCGGTGAAAGCGGTGGTATCACACAACATATCGGAGCATATGGAGTGCAGTTGGATGATGGTCAAAAAATCACATTTTTGGATACTCCCGGTCACGAAGCCTTTACCGCTATGCGGGCAAGGGGTGCCCAGATAACCGATATCGCGGTAATCGTGATTGCGGCTGATGATGATATCATGCCACAAACGAAAGAAGCAATTAGCCATGCACAGGCGGCAGGTGTTCCGATAGTGTTCGCCATCAATAAAATAGACAGGCCTACGGCGAATCCTGATAAGATTAAGGAAGGTCTTGCCGCGATGAACCTTTTAGTCGAAGATTGGGGTGGAAAGATTCAATCTCATGACATCTCGGCAAAAACTGGTGATGGTGTTGAAGAACTTTTAGAAAAAGTTTTGCTCGAAGCCGAATTACTCGAATTAAAAGCAAATCCCAATAGAGGAGCATTGGGTACTGTTGTGGAAGCTTTCTTGGATAAGGGACGAGGGTATGTTTCTACGATTTTGGTTCAGAATGGAACGCTGAAAATCGGGGACTATGTTTTGGCCGGCACCAATAGTGGTAAGGTCAAGGCGATGCAAGATGAGCGCGGTAATGAAGTTCAAGAAGTCGGACCAGCTACTCCGATTTCAATATTAGGTTTAGATGGTGCACCGCAAGCAGGTGATCGCTTCAATGTAATGGATGATGAAAGAGAGGCGAAGCAAATCGCAACAAAAAGATCCCAGTTACAACGTGAGCAATCCGTTCGTACGCAGCGGCATATTACTTTGGATGAAATCGGAAGACGAATCGCACTGGGCGACTTTAAAGAACTGAACATTATCTTGAAAGGTGATGTTGATGGTTCTGTTGAGGCCTTGACGGATTCGTTCCAGAAATTATCCACTGATGAAATTCAAGTGAATATTATTCATAAGGGCGTTGGCGCGATTACAGAATCTGAT
>QIJL01000470.1 GCA_003232435.1 Flavobacteriales bacterium
GAAAGGCCTTGTCGGATTTGGCCCGGCTCTATGAATTTTTAGCTCCAATCAATAGGAAGGCGGCAGCACAAACGGTACAATCCCTTGCCGCAGCACCGACTCGACTCATCGAACAAGCCCGCATTGGCGAAAAACTTGAAGAATTTGAACCGCGTGACGTTCGCCGCCTCTTCATCGGTCGTTATGAAATGCGCGACGAAATTCGGCAATCCGATCTTTACATCCTGCGTATTTGGCATACACGAGAAAATCGATAGACCACCTTCTTCCTGTAAAGTTTGTTTTTTTAATCCTTCAATCTGTACAAGCTTTCAAAGCATATTTGAGAAGACCTCTACCTCTTTAATCTAACTTAGAAGACTTGTAACCCGTTACTGGCTAGGTTACAATTGCCTTGATGATTACGGGCTTCAAACATAAAGGCCTTGAGAAATTTTTTCTTAAGGGGATGAAATCTGGAATCCAAACGAAACACTCTGGTCGATTGAGGTTAATCCTAGGCCGTTTGAACGCATCGACTTCTCCCAAGGACATGGATCTTTCTGGCCTCTTTTTACATGAATTAAAAGGCCGTAAAAAAAATATTTGGGCGGTTCGTGTTAGCGGAAATTGGCGTGTGACATTTCGATTTCAGGAAAAAAATGCAGAGCTTGTTGACTATGAAGATTATCATTGAGGTGAAGCGATGTTGATGTACCATCCTCCCCATCCGGGGGAAGTAATAAAGGAACTTTGTTTAGCACCACTGAATATTACGATCACTGAGGCTGCTGTTGCGTTAGGGATCAGTCGAAAAACACTTTCTGCAATTTTGAATGGCCGTTCTGGAATCAGTCCTGAAATGGCAATTCGTCTTTCGCTTGCCTTTGATACTTCGGCAGAAAGTTGGCTCAATCAGCAAGTGCAGTACGATCTCTGGTTCGCAGAACAAAAACGAGAGAAACTCAAGGTAAAAAAATTAACTGCAGCCTGATTCGGTCATTTTTTTACTTCCCGAAAGGTTCACATTGCCATTTCCTTCAAATGACCAAGCTTCCAAAAGAATGAAATTAAAATGGACGAGAAAGACCTTGTCGGATTTGGTGCGCTTACACGAATTTTTAGTTCCAATCAATAGAAAGGCGGCTGCACAGACGGTACAATCTCTTGCCGCAGCACCAACTCGACTCATCGAACAAGCCCGTATTGGCGAAAAGCTTGAAGAATTTGAACCGCGTGATGTTCGCCGTCTCCTCATCGGTCGTTATGAAATGCGTTACGAAATTCGGCAATCCGATCTTTACATCCTGCGTATTTGGCATACACGAGAAAATCGATAGACCGTCACACCCTGCACACCCTGGCGAATTTATTCGAGAGATCGAATCACACCTTCCAACGCCTGACCTTGCTGGATTTCCTAACCCTGCTGACATTTCTAAGATATGCAATTCTGGCCGACAACGGAGACAAAGAAAGAAGGTATTCAAAGCACCACGAAAAAAAACAGCAGATTTTCCTCCTGTTCATATGTCGTGAGAACTAAAACCTTGCTTTCTGACGCTGACTGAGCTAAGAGTTACTGTCCCCTTTTATACAATTAAATACGAGTCTTACCCCCAGAACAATGAACAGAGAAGAATTTAAAGAGAAAGTAAAACAAGAATTAATTAAACTTGATCAAAAACAGACCCTACTCTTTGCGTGGCGTTGTGCATTGCGTGCTCTGCCTTTTTTGGGCAGTAAGGGCAATTTCAACTTTTGGAATAAAAAAGATCGGCAAAATCATCTCTATAATATTTTTTATTTTTTAGATATGTGTGCCTACGCCCCCCACTCCTCCACCTCGGACAAAGAGGCCAGCATCGCTGCTAGAGTAATCGCTAGAGCTGTTGCAGCCTCTGCTAGGGCCGCCACTATCGGCGCCACCGATGCCTCTGCCGCCTCTGCCGCTGCTGCCACCTCTGCTGCCGCCGCCGCCTACTCGGCCGCTTACTCTGTGGCCTATTCCGCCACCACCTACTACCCTTTTCCCAATGCCGCTGCCTCCGCCACAGCTAGAGCCGCCAGAGCCGCCGACACCACATCCGCTCATACCTCTGACGCCGCCGCCGAGGCCTACTACGCCGCCTACTACGCTGCTACTGAAATGAAGATAAATTTAGAATCCATAATGTTACAAGATTTAGATACTATTCAGAATAATCAAGAAAAAAATCAACATAAATCTACAGATTTGTATGGTGAGACTTGGGATAATTTCCAAAAAGCACTTAAGGATAATGGATGTACCTATTGGGGAACGTTATTTAAAAAAAATTTTAATGAAGGATTCGCATGGGACGAAAAGCCGCTTGAAAGACGTATAACTGTCCCTAAAGAGATACGAGAACGGGGGGCTGCGATTGTAGCCAACTACGTGGAAGAATTAGAAAAAGGCGCAATACGGCTTAACGAAGCCCGCATTATTGTACTGGGAGATAAGGGGGCAGGAAAAACCTGCATAACAAGAAGATTAGTTAACCCTGAAGCACCTATGACCACAGATGCTGATAGCACTGCGGGGGTTGATACTAAGCTCTGGAAATTAGCAGAAGATATCAATGTACGTATTTGGGATTTTGCAGGACATACAGTTACCCATGATGTACATCAATTTTTCTTATCTGAACGCTGCCTATATATTATGGTCTATGATGGCCGCACCGAAAAGAGAAACAGGTTGGAATATTGGCTCGACCATATGAAAAACTACGGGGGTGATTCTAAAGCCATTATCTTAGTAAATAAACGCGACAAATACAGCGTAGAGATACAAATCAATACCTTAAAAGAGAAATACCCTATCGTTGACGTTTACACCTTTTCTATTAAAGATGATAAGACAAATTTAGAGGCTTTTCGGGATAATGTTGCGGAGTACATAAAAAATAATCCCTCATGGAAAAAGCAAACAATACCCACACACTACTATCAGGTAAAAGATGAGCTGGAGAAGCTTTTTGCTAAGAAAAATAAAAATACAGTTCAAGAACACATCACACTTACAAAGTTTAAAGAAATCGCTGCAAAACATAAGGTGGTAGACGAAAAGGAGTTGTTGAAGAACCTGCACTCTCTTGGTGTCTGTTTATGGTACATGAATATTGGGGAACTTGATACTCTAGTATTGAATCCAGAATGGATCAGTCATGGTGTTTATAAAATAATAAATTGGGTTTCTAAAGAGAAAAAACACGATTTGACTCTAGATGAGTTTACAGCTGTATTTAGGGGGGATAAAAATCGCTACCCTAAGCATAAACATGCGTTTCTTTATAAATTAATGATGCATTATGAGTTGGCTTATGAAACAAAGAAAGGACACCGCCTAATCATACCCCACTTATTAGACGAAGACCGCCCGAAGGAATTACCAAGTTTTCATGTAGAAGAGAGTTTGATGTTGCGGTACAAAGCAGAGGGACTCTTGCCTTCCAATACGATCTCTCGCTTTATCGTACGCCATCATCAGGAAATAAAAAAAGAAGAACAAATACCCCTAGTATGGCGCTACGGGGTTGTTTTAGAAGACCTCATGGGTAGTATTGCCTTGATACGAGAAGAGGACCGAACTATCAGCGTCTCGGTAAAAGGGAAATATAGAACAAGCTTCATTAGTACTCTTAGAACCACACTAAATGATATTTTTAATAGCTACAAAAATGAGAAACCAGAATTGCAGTATAGGATAGAGCGATATGGTCAAATCCCAGATGAAGTGGAAATGAAGTACCCCGTATGGTTGCCCGACAGGAAAATTCTAAATCAATCTATGGACAATATCCTGTATTACGAAGACATTACACGACAGCATATTAATTTGAATTTTACTGTCAATAAGTACAAAATAACCTCTCAAAATTTAATGATGGATGGACACGACAATCAATACAAAATAGATGAATCAACTCATACCACCAATAATTTCTACAATTCTAATATTAGTTTACAAGGCGATTTAAATAACTTGGCACGATCCCTTACAGAAGTGGGGAACAAAGAAGAAGCCAAAAAGCTACAAGATGTGGCGAATATATTGGAACAAGGTGAAGACTACAAAACCCCAGAAGCAGTAAAGAAACAAGGTATTGCCAAGGACTTAGGATATTTGGTAGAAGAACTAGAAAATAAAGATTCCACGCTACATAAAGCGGTGAAAAGCATTAAGAACGGAATCAGAATTGCCCAAGATATTGCCAAAGGCTATAACGCTATCACCCATTGGATAGCATGACCGTAAACCTACAAACCCTTTCTAAAAAGATAAAAGACCGCAAGACTGATTTACTTGTTCCCTTTCTTCCACTCCATAATTTCTCAAAATATCTTATCTCAATAGTTCCTCAGTAGTAGGATGAAACAAAGATACAACATCGTTCTCCCAACAGCTTTCCCTCCCGGACTAACTCTTATTCAAGGATCCCAAAATGCCACCCAATAAACCCGATTTTCTAAACTACATCTGCCAAACCTCCCCTCAAGCCATGGGCCTCGAAATCGAACGCGCCGGAGGCGCGACCCTTTACACCACTGACGGACTTTCTTATCTCGATTTCATTTCCGGTATCGGGGTGGCGAATATCGGCTTCACGAATCCCGCTGTGGTTAAGGCGGTGCAGGATCAAGTCGAAAAATATACACATGTCATGGTTTACGGCGAGTATGTGCAAGCACCGCAAGTCGCGCTCGCAAAAAAGCTGATTTCGCTTTTGCCCGATGTTTTTGAGCAGGTCTATTTTACAAACAGTGGCACGGAGGCCAATGAAGGTGCGCTGAAACTGGCCAAAAAACACACGGGTCGTAAAAAACTCATCAGTTTTGAAAACAGTTTTCACGGCGATTCACAAGGATCTTGCGCGGTCACGGGTCGCGAGATTTATCGTAAACCTTTTGAGCCTTTACTTCCGGGCGTCACCTTTCTGCCTTTTAACGATGTGAGTGCCTTAAATGCTATCACCGAAGAAATCGCTGCAGTCATCACCGAACCCATTCAAGGTGAAGGCGGGATGCGTGTTCCGGATGTCGGTTTTCTTCAAAAACTCCGGGCGCGGTGTGACGAAACGGGGGCGCTTCTCATCTTTGATGAAGTTCAGACGGGTTTTGCACGCACGGGGAAACTTTTTGCGATGGAACATTTTGGCATTGCCCCCGATATTGTGACGCTGGCAAAAGGCATGGGCGGCGGTATGCCCCTGGGCGGTTTTGCGGCGTCTAAAAAAATCATGGCGACTTTTTCGACAGATCCACCGCTTTCTCATGTGACGACTTTTGGCGGTCACCCCGTTTCTTGCGCGGCGGGTTTGGCCGGGCTTGAAGTCATTTTAAAAGAAAATTTGGTAGAAAAAGCGGAGACCGACGGGCACTATATTCGCAAAAAACTCCGAGAACTCGCTAAACAAAACATCGGGATTCAAGAAGTCCGTGGCAAAGGACTGATGATGGGTTTGGAAGTTACAGATGCAGAAACGGCGCAACGCTGTGTACAAGGAGCTTTTGATCGTGGTGTGATTTTAGGTTGGACGCTTCACAGCGATACGGTCATCCGCATCATGCCGCCTTTGATTCTTTCAAAAGTGGAAATTGACAAAGGACTCAAGGCCATCGCGGAATCACTCGGCGGAGTGCTCAATACATAATTGCCATCCTCGGCCGTCATTCCCGCGAAGGCGGGAATCCACAATCATTAAGTCCAAACCCTCTGGATTCCCGCCTTCGCGGGAATGACATTTTTTAAGTCTTTCGTTTTAGTTTTTCTTTCCGTTTCGTCTTCGTCTTCCGTTTAGGCTTCGTTTTGGATTTGGGTTTTGATTTGAGCTTCGATTCGGCTTTGACGAGTTTCTTCCGGCGAGGTGCGGCGAGAATGCGGAAGTTGATCTTTTGCTGTTCCATATCCACATTGTCCACTTCAACACGCACGGCCTGTCCCAAACGATTAAAGTTGCGGCCGATGAGGGCATGACGTTTTTCATCGTGAATATAATAATCCCCTTGCAGACTGCTGATGTGTGCCAAACCTTCTACAAAGTAGGTGTCGAGTTGCACAAAAAGCCCGTAAGAGGCGACGCCACTGATAATGCCCTCGTATTTTTCGCCGATCTTGTCGGCCATAAATTTGACCTGTTTTCTTTGAATGAC
>QIJL01000191.1 GCA_003232435.1 Flavobacteriales bacterium
AAACGCAAAGTTCGCCAAGATTTACGCAAGGTTCGCAAAGTCATATTATATTGGTTTTAAATACTTTGCGAACTTTGCGATTTTTCCTTGCGCTCCTTGCGTTTAAATTTTCGTTCTGATACTCCCAGAGGTCGGCTCTAAAACTTGATGCTGATTAGTTGCACTATTTTTAACCGACCTCCCCTAATAATAGGCAGAAAAAAGGTCGGAAGCTTTGTTATACGCAGCCTCAAAATCAAGCCAATTAACTCCGGTTTCGACCTTTTCGGCTGTAAAATAGGAAAGTATTTTTTCGGTAGGCATATTACCCGTCAATTCATCTTTGGCCATCGGGCAACCACCGAAACCTTGAATAGCTCCGTCAAACCTTCTGCAACCTGATTTATAGGCTGCATCTACTTTTTCTTTCCATTTGGCGGGAGTTGTATGCAAATGCGCACCAAACTCGACATCAGGATATTTGGGAATAAGATTCGAAAAAAGATATTCGATAATATCCGGAGTCGAAGACCCAATTGTATCTGACAAGGATAAAATTTTGGCTCCCATGGCAGCCAGTTTCTCTGTCCACTCCCCTACTATTTCCACATTCCAGGGATCTCCGTAAGGATTTCCAAATCCCATAGAAATATAGGTAACGACTTCTTTATTCGCTGTATCGGCAATGTTCAAAATCTCTTGTAGCGTTTCAACGGATTGTGCAATTGTTTTGTGGGTATTCCGCATTTGAAAATTCTCCGATATCGAAAAAGGAAATCCTAAATAATCTACCTGTTCATGGGTAGCGGCATCTTTCGCCCCTCTTACATTCGCGACTATCACAGAAAACTTACTCTTGTTTTCGGATAAATCAAGGCTAGAAAGTACTTCCGCAGTGTCTACCATTTGCGGAATGGCCTTGGGCGAGACAAAACTGCCTATATCTATCGTATCAAAACCGCAGCCCAACAGTGATTGTAGATACTTAACTTTAGCTTCCGAAGGAATAAAAGTCTTGATGCCCTGCATGGCATCCCTTGGGCATTCTATGATTTTAACCTTTTCCGACATTGGAACTTCTTCAACGATCGTTTAAATCTATAAACAGACCCCGATGCAAGATCGGGGTTGGTTCTTCTAATGATTCTTAATTTCGCAAAAAAAGCGAATTAAGAATATGGAATCACGCAAATTAGCACTATTTATCCGATAATAATATGTAGACCGCAATACCAATGAACACGAAAATCTGTAACCATTTTAAATAAAACCCGATCTTGGAATTCTTTTTAATGTAGTCGGAAATGGATCCCGCCAGAATAGCGATCAAACTAAAAATGATAAAGGATACCAGCATAAATAATAATCCTAATGTATAAAACTGGACTACGGTACTTATTGAGTCACTGAACAAAAATCCCGGAAAAAAAGCGAAAAAGAAAATCGCCACTTTCGGGTTTAGTACGTTCATAATAAACCCCTGTTCGAACAACTGCCAAAGACCTTTTTTAGGCACAGAACCATTCTTCAAACTTATGTCGGAATCACTTTTAAATACCTGATAAGCCAAGTAAAAAAGATACAGTGCACCGAAAAGTTTAATGGCAAAAAAAAGCGAATCACTTTGCTTGATAATCTCCGACACGCCAAAGGCCAATAATGTAGTGTGCACCAAACAGCCTGAAATAAGTCCGGCGACGGTGGCCAGACCATACTTCTTCCCGTTGGCGATGCTTTGCATCAGCACATAAATATTATCGGGGCCTGGGGCAAAGGCCAAGGCCGCTGTGGCCAAAACAAAACCGGATAAAACTTCGTAATTCATCATTCAGAGGATATCGTCCGAAAAATACAAATTCCTTTCGGTATCGATTTCTCTTTATCTTTCCGCTAAAATCAATACAAATGAAAAATTACGGTTTAACGCTTGTTCTGATGCTCGGCATCTTGGCTTTCGGATTTGCAACAAAAGATGCTGCAAAAGCTGAAAAAAATGAAATTATGGAAACGGCCCAACCTCAAGATAGCGTATTACGGCATGTGGTACTTTTTAAATTCAAGGAAGGCACTGCACCCGAAAAAGTTCAAGAAATCGTGGATGCTTTTTCGGCTCTACCATCTAAAATTCCAGAAATTGCCGGTTATGAATGGGGACTGAACAATAGCCCTGAAGGATTGAACAAGGGGCTTACCCATGGTTTTCTTTTGACCTTCAAATCAGAAGCAGATCGGGCTACGTATCTACCGCACCCTGATCACAAGGCGTTTGGGGAATTGTTGACTCCTCATTTGGAAGATGTTACTGTTGTTGATTATTGGAGTAAAAAAGAGTAAGCAGTTTGCAGTTGCAGTTGCAGTTGGCAGAATAAATGACAATAAGATTCTTAACTGTGTACTTACTATTTACTGTTTACTGCTTACTGCCAACTTTTTTCAAGAATCGCTTGATTGATTTGTTTTATCAAGGCGGGGCCTTCATAGATGAATCCGGTCCACAATTGAACGAGGTCTGCCCCTGCTTCCAGTTTTTCGATGGCATCCTCGGCTGAATGTATTCCTCCCACCCCTATTATCGGGAATGCCTTGTTACTTTTTTCCGCCAAAAACCGAATGACTTCAGTGCTTCTCTTGCTTAATGGTTTTCCGCTTAATCCGCCTTTTTCTTCCGTGAAAATCAAATCAGATTTTAAATTTTCCCTACCGATAGTTGTGTTGGTTGCGATTACCCCATCAATCTTTGTCTCTTCAACTATATCAATAATATCGAGCAACTGATTATCAGAAAGATCAGGTGCGATTTTCAGAAGTATGGGTTTGCCCTTTCCCCCATTTCGCTCAAGACATTTTTCATTTTCCTTTTTCAACTCGTAGAGAAGTGCCGTCAAAGGCTCCTTATCTTGTAATTCTCGAAGTCCCGGTGTATTTGGGGAGCTCACATTGACAACAAAGTAATCGACATGATCAAAAAGTGCATCAAAACAAATCAAATAGTCCTTAGTGGCTTCATCATTCGGGGTTAGCTTGTTCTTTCCGATATTTCCACCGATCAGAACATTGTGTTTCTTCTTTAGTTTCTCGACAGCTTCAAGAACTCCATTATTATTAAAGCCCATTCGATTGATGATCGCCTCATCGGCCTTCAGTCGAAAAAGTCTTTTTTTGGGATTGCCCTTTTGGGGTTTCGGGGTCAAAGTACCAATTTCAATAAATCCGAATCCGAAATTTGAAAGTTCATTGTACAGAATGGCATTTTTATCAAAACCGGCCCCGAGGCCTACAGGATTTTTAAACTTCAATCCGAATACTTCACGCTCCAGACGCTTATCCGTCTTTGAATAAAGTAATCTGAAAATGCCTCCGAAACCTATGGCCGAAAAAAACTTTATAAGATTAAACGATAAATAGTGTACCCGTTCTGCATCCAGTAGAAAAAGCAGAGGTCGAACAAGTGTTTTGTACATGATTTACAGTAAGATTTTTGCAAAAATACAAACTAAAACCTTGTAAATTATCTAAGTGAGGACTATAAAAAAATCAATGCTATTTTTTCTCACCGATAGGGCCGTCGTAAATAACCGGTGTCACCTCGATAGGTCTACGAAATGCTTCATGGCACAATGAAAGATAAAGATCGTATTGACGTTGGTTGAAAGACGACAACATTTTTTTATCGATCGTTCGTGAAACTTCCATGATTTTTTCTTGAAGCGCCCTGTATTTTCCAGCCAATGTTGTTAGCTCATCTGTAGTACTTTGGGGATGCTCGTCTAGCAACTTTTGTGATTGCTCCTCAAAAGTCGTATAGGCTATCGAATACTCCTCTCGAAGTACTTCCATTTGTGATTTCTGGCCTTCGTTCAATTGAAAGATGTCGGAAACGTTTTCTGAGTTCCTTCCACCAATATCCAACGTACATTCAAGAACCTGGGCGTTACCGTAAGAAATGAATAGTAAAAAAGCTGCAAAAGCACAAAATTGCCTAAGAGTTACCATACTGATTTGGGGTTAGTAGGTTATATAACTTACTAATAAACAGTATTTTTATGAAAAAATTATATCAATGCAGCAGATTATTGAACGCTTTTTGCGTTATGTGAAGATCGACACGCAAAGTGACCCTAGCTCAGATACCACTCCCAGTACGGAAAAACAGTGGAATTTAGCCGAAGAACTCGTTGACGAACTCAATAAAATAGGGCTTTCAGACGTAGAAATCGATGACAATGCCTATATCATGGCCACCCTGCCTAGCAATACCGACGGTAAAGTGCCGACCATAGGCTTTATCTCGCATTTTGATACAACTCCCGATTTTACGGGAACCAATGTCAATCCGCAAATAGTCGAGAATTATGATGGCAAGGATATTATTCTCAATTCGGATAAAAATATTGTTCTCTCTCCGGATTATTTTGAGGATTTATTACTCTACAGAGGGCAAACTTTGATTACTACGGACGGTACTACTCTCTTGGGAGCGGATGACAAAGCTGGGATTGCGGAAATCATCACGGCAATGCAATACCTCATCGAACACCCGGAAATCAAGCATGGGAAGATTCGAATTGGTTTCACCCCTGATGAAGAAATCGGTCGGGGAGCGCACAAATTCGATGTCGAAAAATTCGGCGCCGAATGGGCTTACACAGTTGACGGCAGTCAGGTCGGTGAACTTGAATACGAAAATTTCAACGCTGCAAGTGCCAAAATAATTGTTGAAGGTAAAAGTGTTCATCCGGGATATGCAAAAGGAAAAATGGTAAACGCAATTAGTATCGCCAATGAATTTATGGCGATTTTACCTCCAGAAGAAACCCCGCAAAATACCTCGGGAAGAGAAGGGTTTTTTCATATTCATTCGATGAAAGGAGAAATCGAAAAAGCCGAATTTGAATTGATCGTTCGCGACCACGATATTGAACAGTTCGAAAACAGGAAACAATTATTGCGAAATATAACCGAAAAATTGAACGGTATCTATGGGAACTGTATTACCTTGGGTTTAAAGGACCAGTACTACAACATGCGCAAAAAAGTAGAGCCCGTTTTTCATATTGTTGAAATTGCCAAAGAGGCTATGGAGGCTGTAGGTGTGCCACCAATAATCAAACCGATTCGAGGTGGCACCGATGGTTCACAATTGAGTTATAAAGGCCTTCCCTGCCCGAATATTTTTGCCGGCGGACATAATTTTCATGGAAAATATGAATATGTACCTGTGGAGAGTATGCAAAAAGCAGTTGAAGTTATCGTGAAAATTTGCGAAATTACAGCTCGCCGACCAGCATGAAAGCCAAAAATCCGTACCGTGGATCACTCCGAAAAAGTAGAAGCATATTACGCCCAAGAGCACCATTTTAAAAAGGGGATCGAAATTTTAAGAAATTTGGCACTTAAAACAAACTCACAGGAATTTTTCAAGTGGCAGGCACCAGTATACGGCATCGAGGAAAAAAATGTGTTTTGGATCGCCCGTTTCAAAAATCATTTCGGCATAGGCTTTTTCAACGGAGTGTTTTTAAGTGATCCGAAAAGTGTACTTATAAATGTTCAAAAAGACAAAACCATGGCCATGCGCCATTGGCATTTCAAATCAGTGGCGGAAATTGACGAAAAGGTGGTTTTGGCCTATATTAGGGAGTCTCTTGAAAACCAGAGGAAGGGTTTAGTTCTCGCCCCTGCCAAAAAGAAGAAACAAAAAATAATAATTCCGGATTTATTGCAAAATGCCCTCGAAAAGAACTCCAAAGCGAATAATTTCTTTAAAAACCTCTCACATTATAAACAGAAAG
Source organism: Flavobacteriales bacterium (assembly GCA_003232435.1). GTDB lineage: Bacteria > Bacteroidota > Bacteroidia > Flavobacteriales > Flavobacteriaceae > Aurantibacter_A. Next base: position 5,772 of record QIJL01000191.1, read on the forward strand.
AATACGTGGAATACATTTCTACCGCAAAACAACAAAAGACAAAGCTTACACGGCTCGAAAAAATCCTTCCTATGATAACCGAAGGCAAAGGGCTTAATGATATGTACCGAAAACGATAAGTCTTATCAATTTTCGGGTATAAAAAAACGTCAGTCAAAAGTGGACGCTTTATTTCACGAAAATATTTTTAAACTACTTCTTAGCCGTTGCCGTCACATTTAATTTCTTGCTCATTTCCAATGAAATTGCAGAACGGTCAAATTTCAATTTACCTGCCATCGTCTCCAAAACGCAAGAATGATCTTTATCGTTCAATTCCAAAACTTTGCCATGCAGGCCACTCTTGGTAATGATACGATCACCGCGTTTCAATTCAGCAGCAAATCTCTTTTCATCTTTTTGACGCTTCATTTGTGGGCGTATCATAAAGAAATACGCAACCGCAAAAATCAGAATCATTGGCAAAAACTGCCCAATATCCCCCATAATATAGTGTTCTAGTGTTTGAGAAAAATTAGTTCGCCGTAGGCCCTACAGCAGCTGTACCTTTAGGTGTCACGAAAGCCTTGATTCTTAAAAGCTCAGATCCTTTTGCAGTGTTCGCCTTTACGGTTATGGTCTTCGTAACCTGATTTTGGCCAGATCCATTGAATTTCACATTCAACTCGCCTTTTTCGCCTGGTGCGATAGGATCTTTTGGCGGGTTTGGCACCGTACAACCACAGCTACTTGTCGCATCTGTGATAATCAAAGGTGCGTTGCCCGTGTTGGTAAAGACAAATATAGTTTCATGGGGCGTGCCCTGATCGATGGTGCCAAAATCGTGCTCAGACTTTTCGAAAGTCATTATCGGCACTTGTTTTGCGGCCGCATCACGCTCCGCGGCAACCGCTACATTTTCAGTGTTGATTTTGGCAGTGGCACTTTTTTCTTTACAAGAAACAATGACCAATGCTCCGATTAAACCAAATACTAGAAAAACTCTTTTCATCACTCTATTTTTTTGACCCACCTAGTTGGCGGGCAGGTTGTTAAATAATTTAGTTATATAAAATCATACAATTTACATATAAAACGTAAAATTACAGAAATATTTCATAAAAGAGAATTTCATATTTCAGGTTGATCTAATCATCTGTATACCGAAAAAGTCTTTCCCCGGCCCTGAAGGGCGGACTTTTTATACGTACCCGACAATTTTCACTCCCTTTTAGGGTCGGGGCGGAAGAAAATCGTCAACTTAAAAGTGGTCCTGATTTTTCTAGTGATAGCTTTCATAAAAGGCCTCTGCCCACCTTTTTTAGTTTTCCTTCGGCCCTGTATTCCTTTACCAGTTTATCGAGTATTCCGTTGATGAAAATGCTGCTTTTTGGGGTCGAATACTCTTTTGCAATCTCTAAAAACTCATTGATCGTTACCTTTTCAGGTATAGAAGAAAAATTCAACAACTCACAAATGGCCATTTTCAATAAAATGGAATCTACATCGGCAATTCTGTCCTTGTCCCAATTCGGAGTTTTTCCTTCGATTTCTTTTTCCCATTCTGCATTGTTCAACAGGGTCTTGGTCAAAAGTTCATGGGCAAAGTCCATATCGGCAGCGTCTTTCAACAAATCTGGCAAAAAGAAGGATTCAGGTTGCTCTTTGCGTGCTTTTTTAAGTTGCTTGACGATAAAAGTATTTACAATCGGAATATCATCCGCCCATGTGAGCTTGTTATCCTCGAAATAATCATAAATCTTCTCATTCGGGGCTATGACATTTTTGTAAAGATCAAGAACGGCTTCTCGGTCAAAATCATAAGAATCTTTAGTAGACAGCATATAACTGGTATAGTTATCGCTTTGAACGATTTCCTTGTAAATAAGTTTTACATATTCTTCGTTCAGGTACCAGTTCTTCAGCTTCCGGTTTTCCAACTCGGCTTTCAATAATTTATTACGTGAAATTTGCAACAGCAAACGATTGTCTAGGAATTTGTTCTTGTTCGGAAAGTTATCCGAAGCATTCTCTAAATATTTTTTATTGGAGAGCTCGGCTTGATTCTTGGCCATTTCATGAATCTCCGCCAAAAGGCTTAGGAGCAATAAGTACAAGTTGTACATGTTCTCAATGCTTGTCTTAAGAAATTTTTGTTGTTTCTCAAGGGAGTCATCTTTTGATTGTATCAAGGCATAGATGCATTGCATAACCTTAACCCTGATGTGTCTTCGTGTAAGCATTTATAAGAACTTTTGCGACTTGGTTTCTTCCGGGGCAAAAATAGGAATCTAAATCTATCCACCTACTATTTATCGATGATCTTATACTTTTAATCAATAGTGTCCGGTTAAAGACCCTAGAC
>QIJL01000476.1 GCA_003232435.1 Flavobacteriales bacterium
AGTTCAGATAGAATTTTGTTCTCTTTAGGCTCGATAGCTTCGCTCTTTACCTCGGAATGGATTACAGGAATATTTAAAATTTCAATCGCCTTCTTTGACATATCCGCATTGATGTCAACCTCCTTCGCAGAAGGGACTACAATAGGAAGAAAATCCAGCGATGGAGAATTCGACCTAAGATCCGGGGCATTTTTAAAGTCATCGATTGTAGATGATTCCGTATGTTCGATTTCTTCTGTTGAATCGAACTGCTCTGTATTAAAGATCACTTCGAGTTCTAATAAATCTTTGGCTATATCAACTTGCCCGCTTTTTGGATGGTAGCGGTCAGCTGCAACTTCCTTACGTTTTTCAGTAACAATGGGCAAAAAGTCGATTTTGAAGGAATTCTCGAATTCAGGATCTATATTGGAACTTTCGATGGAGGGTTCCACAATTCCTAACTTCCCTGACTTTTTAACAACTTGTTCTACATTCTCTTTACTCGCTTCATTCAGAGGGGCTGTAATTTGAATTTCAGGTGTTTCCGGTACTTCTTCCTCAACTTCCGGTGGTGCTATTGGGGCTGTATTATATTCTTGTAAGACTTCAGTTGAAATATCTTTGGGAACCATGAATTTATCAACGTTTTGAATATCCTTGGTAGGCATTACGGTCATTGGGACAATCGCATTTATGGTGGCCAAAGCCTTGCTTTTGACATTGAAATTTGAGTCTTTGACTCCAATGGATTTTAAAAATTCAAGGTCAGACGTATTGCCCAAAGTAGATATGGTATCCAAAATATTGATCTTAATGTCAACGGAGCTGTTCCAAAAGACCAATTTTAAAATTTCCATGGCCTCGACAACATTGAACTCTTTAATACAATTGATCGCAGCCGTCTTTATCTCGCCATTTTTATGTTTTAACAACTCGATAAGCGCTTGATTACCATCGGTCTGATTATAATGCTTCATCAATCGCACGGCAAAAAGAACAACATCTTTATTTTTTGAAATCAACCAGTACTTGAAACTAGGAGGTTGAAAATCACTTTTGTTTTTAAGAACTTCGAGAATCTTCAACTGCTGCCATTCAGATATTCTGTAGGTGGTGGTGTCCAAGAAATAATTAATTCCTTCGTGCTTCAGGGTTATGGTGGCAATTTCTGCCTGTTTTCGAATCGTGGAATTTTTATTATTTATGAATTTTGTGACGAATCCGAAAGATTCTTCCACATGCATCTGCGTAAGCTCGAATATGCCCTTTGAAATAGTCTGCCATCTCCAGCTTTCCAATTTTTTGTAGGAATCATGATGTAGACCAAGGCTTTGATAGAGCTCGAACAACTTATCAAGGGTGCTGCCAGAAAGGTCTTTTCGTAAATCCATCAAAATGTCAATTAGAACCTTTCGATTAAGTTCATTATTGAGAAGTTCTCGAATCTCTATTTTAAGGTTGACATAATTGGTCTTTTCCTCTTTTGGGGCACTTTCATCATAAAAGAGAAATTCGCTTATCATGGGTGACAGCTCTTTTTTTCTTCTTCTTGTTTTTTTCGAACTTAATGAGAGTTTCCTCCTAAAAAAGAAAATTACACCGAAGTACAAAATGCACAATACAGCGAATAGCAAGGTTAGGTCCCATAGTAGATCGGTATGGATCTTGGGGGCCGCGATCAGCGTATAAAACAGATATGTATTCGGTCTATCCTGCAAGTCTATTTTTGTTCAATTCTTTGGCCACACGTACTAAAAGTTCCGAAGGGCTTATGGGCTTCGCCAGAAAATCATCGGCACCAAGTTCAAAGGCGGCGAGCACATTCTCTTCGTTTCCGGCCGAAGAAATTATTATTATCGGGACATTTGACTTCAGCTCATTGCGAACAAAATCAATTAGCTCCATCCCAGAAAAATAAGGCATCATGATATCGCAGATAACAATGTCAGGAATAGTATCATTTAGATAGTCTTTGACTTCTTTTCCATCTCGACTTAGGTGTACAGCGTAGCCACCTTTCTCAAGACGATGGCGTATCAGGGCAGCTAGCAACTCATCGTCCTCCGCCAATAAAATTCTTCTTTCCACCATCGTCTTAATTTTCTTTTAGATCCTTCAACGCTTTATCAATCGCCCTTTCCACTTTTGGATAATCGTTCACAAAACGCACGTACAAAAATTCTAAATGTTTCCAATCAGGGAACTCGTTGCACCCATTTTGTATTTCCAATATTGTTTTTAATAGACTATTTGCACGGGTCATGACCAAGCCTGCCTTTATCTTGTGGGAGGAGAATGCCAGTCCCTCGACATCTTCTTCATTCAGTTGTATTTCGGCATTTGCGATAAATTCATCGACATTTTTTTTGAATAGCAGAACAAGGTCTTCTAATACGACCACATCCTCGCTACTATCATTGAACAGGCCGATAAGATTAACCAACTCACTCGTGTCACTACTTTTCACCTTGGCCCTTTTTGCCGATTCACTTGATTGAACAGGTCTCTCATGGTAATTTTGATAGGCCACTAGTTTTGACAACAGTTCTTCAGGGCTAAAGGGTTTTAGCAAATAGTCATTTATTCCGAAGGAATTACATTTTTCTTTATCCTGAATCGTGTAGTCCGCCGTAAGGGCGATGATGGGTATCTCTCGTATTCTTCGACTATCACTGTTTCTAATCAGCTTTGTGATTTCAAAACCACTCATAATTGGCATTCGCAAGTCCATTAACACTAGGTCGATATCGTTGTTTTCAAGAGCTTCCATACCGAATTCTGGGTCATCGGTAATATGTATATGGCATTTCCACACTTTCAATCGTTGCTCTATTAGTCTTTGGTTCAGTATGTTGTCTTCAAAAACCAGGATATTTAAGCCAACAACGGATTTTAAATCCTGAGGGCTATCTTTTCTTTCGGATGTGCCGGTCGTTTTCTGGTTTTGATTACCTTTTTCAAAGGGCATTGTAAATTTGAAGGTAGTGCCGATACCCAGATTACTTTTGATATTGATAGACCCGCCAAGGTTTTCGACTATTTGCTTAACGATGCTCAATCCTAAACCAGTGCCGCCATATTTTGAAGCTGTATCTGCATCTGCTTGTTTGAACGGGTCGAAAATTTGATCTATTTTGTCTTTTGCAATTCCAATTCCATCATCTTTTACTTCAAATTCCAGTAGAAGATTTGCCTCACTTGTTTCCGATTGGGTGATGTTCAGGCATACTTCTCCTTCATTAACGAACTTTATGGCATTGCCCATAACGTTGAGGAGAACTTGTGTGAGTTTTGAGGGGTCCCCGATTAAAAATTCCGGAATATCTTGGGTTATGTTACTGGTCAGAGTTACTTTTTTGTTGGTAATCAAGGTATTACAGAGAAATATGACATCTCTAACGAGACCGAATAAATTGAACTCTATTCTTTGAAATTGTTCCTTTCCCGAGGCGAGCTTTGAGTATTCGAGAAGTTCATTGACAATTTCTAACAGTGAGTATGACGCAGATTGAATGGCATTCACATTGATCAGCTGACCCTTATCAAGACGACTCTCCTTCAAGAGGTCTGCAAAACCAATAATGCCATTGAGTGGAGTTCTGATTTCATGGCTCACGTTGGCAATCAAGTTACTTTCTTCACTTCCGGTTTTTGATGGATGATCATTTTGACTATCTTCTTCAGGTGGTTGCCCATTTGATGATTTTTCACCATAAACCCTGTTCTGAAGATCTTTTTTAAAGTTTTGAAAAGAATTCTTCAAGCGAGATGCCTCCTCCGAGCCTAATTCTTCAAAAGAAAAATCACTCAGCGTAGATTCAAAACGAGACAATAACGAAAGTAGGTCGTTAGATTTCAAGGGGGACTTGATTTGGGCTGTTTATAACAATCAAAATTTGACTTTTGATCAGGCGGCTTTCGCCTAATCTTGTCAATGGTAGTTTTGATGGTTTAGACTATAAAATTCCCCTTTTGGTGTCTTATAAACAATAAAATGTTACCTACCCTTCATTTTCTGTTGTCAAATGGCTTTATTTGTAGGTCTAAAACCAATGAACATGAGGTATTTAGTATTATTTTTCTGTATTATATCGACTATTTCTTGTCAAGACAAGAAAAACCCAAAGGCAAACGATGTGAAAGAAAGCCTAGAAGAAAGGGCTGAACGCATACACAAAGAGACGATTATAATCGACACCCATGATGATATAAATGTCAAAAACTTCACAGACAGCGTCAATTATACACAGCGTCTAGAAACTCAGGTAAATCTTCCAAAAATGGAAGAAGGTGGTCTTGATGTCGCTTGGTTTATAGTCTATACCGGTCAGGGTGATTTAGATGCGGAAGGCTACAAAAAGGCATCGGAGAATGCAATTTCGAAATTCGAGGCTATACATAGACTTTGTGAGGAAATCGCTCCTGATAAAATTGCTTTGGCACTTACCTCGGATGATGTTAGAAGAATTCAAGCGTCAGGAAAGAAAGTTGCGATGATTGGCGTTGAGAACGCATACCCCATTGGTGAAGATCTTTCGAACATTGAAAAATACCAAGAAATGGGAGCTCGATACGTCTCACTTTCCCATAATGGTCATAGTCAATTCTGTGATTCAAACACTGGGGAAAAAGATAGTGTGTGGTTATATAATGGTTTAAGTGAGTTGGGTAAAAAGGCTGTAAAAGAATTGAATAGAGTTGGGATAATGATAGACGTCTCTCATCCATCAAAAGAGTCCATGAAACAGATGATCGCTTTATCCAAAGCACCCATCATAGCTTCACATTCTTCGGCCAGAGCACTTTGCGAACATAGCAGAAATCTTGATGATGAGCAATTGCAATTGATGAAAGAAAACGGCGGTGTTGTTCAAACTGTAGCTTTTGGTTCTTATTTGAATACTGAAAAAAGCGAGGCCAGAGATGAGGCTATGAAGTCGGTTTATAAAGAAATCGCCGATTCATTGGGTATTGAATGGTTCGAGTTCAAGGATTTTCCGACACTTACCGATAAGCAACAGGCCGATTTGATGAAAAATGCCCCTACCGTGATGGGCCTTGCCCGAAAGAAGGCAGCTACAATGACCAATTTGCCCCCAGCAGTTAATATCTCTGATTTTGTAGACCATATCGATTACATGGTCAAACTAATCGGAATCGAACATGTGGGAATTAGTTCTGACTTTGATGGCGGCGGTGGAATTGAAGGATGGTCAGATGCTTCGGAAACAGGAAATGTAACGCTAGAGCTTGTAGAACGAGGATACACTGAAGAGGAAATCGAAAAACTCTGGGGAGGCAATCTATTAAGGGTATTAGACGAGGTGCAGGCCATAGCGAAGAAGATTCAGGCACAACAATAACCTTAAGGTAGACGGTCTTTGACGAACTCCACTTGGGTTTTACCGTGCGGAGCTGGCTTCCCATTTTCACCAAGATTGACCATAATAATATTGTCGACCATTAAAATGGTCTCTCGGGTCATCATGTTTCGTACCTCGGATTTCAAGGTCAATGACGTTCTTCCAAATTTAACCACCTCAATACCTATTTCCACTACATCTCCTTGAACCGGAGCGCTTATGAAGTTTATTTCGGAAACATACTTGGTGACAATTCTCTTGTTTTCTAACTGAACTATACAATAGAGGGCAGCTTCTTCATCTATCCAGGCCAGCAATTTTCCGCCGAACAATGTTCCATTGGCGTTTAAATCTTCTGGTTTTACCCATTTTCTAGAGTGAAATTTCATCAGCTTGGATTTTATCTTTGATTAGGTTGGCAAAGTTAAAGAAGAAAATATCCTTAGAGACTGTTTTGAAATATCTCGATTATTTTCTTATACCCTCTTTTTGCGCATAACTTCGTTAAAATTTTAAACCGTAGCGATGCTAT
>QIJL01000473.1 GCA_003232435.1 Flavobacteriales bacterium
CCGTATTCGAACAAACGATTTGTGAAGGCCATCAGATCGTATTTACGTAATTGCAAAAACGATGGGTAAACAGGCACTTCCTGTGTCTTGTCAAAATTGAAGCGACGGGCAAGTAATCCTAGTGGAGAAGATGCAAAAACATTCAGGCTTCCGAAGGAATAAACACCTCTTTCCGTTGGCCGCAGTTCGTAGTTGAAAAATTTACTTTCCCCTTTGGGCATAGAGGTGTCTATTCCAAAATCGCGCTTTTGAAATTGAAAGGGAATCTCGTCGATTATTTTCGTCCTGACCGGAAATAAATAGGAATTGATGACCCGAATCTTGATAGGGTTAGGATCTCCATTTGAAAGTTTGTCTGGTAGAACACGCTCGCCTGAAATTCTTCCTTTGGAGACGAAAAGTAGAATGATATCAACAAAAACTGCTAGAACAAAAAGATAGAACAGTATCTTGAAAACCCCATATAAATTTTGAAAAATATAGGAAAACAAGAACCCAACGATCAATGCCGTTACTATGGCAAAGAACCTTTTTTCTAGATATATCTTTTTAAAGAGTCTTTTCATTTTATAGATGCTGGATGTTCGATGCTCGGTGCTTGACAGCTTTAGTTAATACGCCATGCTTCGGGTATCTGACATCGAGCCATTTTATTTCATTTGCTTTTTACAGATTCTAAAAGTTCGTTCCCCTTCGGGGCTAGGGGGCTATTACCTAGGAACCTCAATACTCTCCACAATTTGCTGCACAACTTTTTCGGCGGTAAGGCCTTCCATTTCACGCTCTGGAGTCAGTAGAATACGATGGCCAATTATAGGTCCGGCCATTTTTTTAATATCATCTGGGGTCACAAAATCACGACCGCTTATAGCAGCCAACGCTTTTGAAGCATCCATAATTGCAATCGATGCGCGGGGGGAAGCCCCCAAATACAAATTGGCATTTGTCCGTGTATTATTTACAATAGCTGCGATGTATTGGATTAGATGGTCTTCAATGATGACCTCTTTTATCGTATTCTGATATTCGGCAATTTGCGCCGCTGAAAGTACCGAAGTCACTAAAGTTTCCACATCCTTATTTTTTTGTTGGTGCTTACTTTCGAGGATTTTTACTTCATCTTCTAGATTCGGATAGCCAACATTTATCTTAAACAAGAAACGGTCGAGCTGTGCTTCCGGAAGACGATAAGTACCCTCTTGTTCAATCGGGTTTTGCGTGGCAAAAACCAAGAACGGTGGTTGCATTTCATATTCAGTACCATCTATTGTTATCTGACGTTCGGCCATGGCCTCGAAAAGTGCCGCCTGAGTTTTTGCAGGGGCTCGGTTGATCTCATCGATAAGAACAATGTTTGAAAAAATAGGGCCTTTTTTGAATTCGAATTCCGAAGTCTTGACATTGAAAATGGAAGTACCCAGAATATCACTCGGCATCAGGTCGGGTGTAAATTGAATTCTACTGAAGTCAACATTCATGGTTTTTGCCAATAATTTAGCCGTGACAGTTTTGGCGACTCCGGGCACTCCTTCGATCAGCGAATGCCCATCGGCCAATATGGAAATCATCAACAGTTCGATCATTTCTTGCTGCCCGATGATTACCTTGCCCAATTCCGTTTTGATCTGGTCTACAGCTTGCCTTAGCTTCGAAAGGTCGATGCGGTTACTGAATTCCAACGGATTGTTCTCTTGAGGTTGTGATTGTTCTTGAGGTTCTTGCTCAGGCTGTTGTTGCTCTTGCCCTTCTGGTTGTTCTTCCATATTTATTTTTTAAAGGAGGTTATTTTTTTGTTTAGATCTATTAGATTTTGCTCAGAATGAACCGCTTTTCCTTTTAGGTAAACGATAAATTCGATGAGTGCTTTTGTTTCTGTCAAAGGTTTGCCGGATTTGGCCGCCAAATCTTCCGCGGTCTTTTGATTTATAGTATTCGTATCCATATAAAAATTACTGCGCATATATTCAAGAAAGAACTTTAATTTCTTGGAAATGAGGTCGTTATAATCACGATGTTGATGATATAGGGTACCCACCGTTCGCGCAAATTCTATTGAAGAATTTTCCAGCGGTTCGATTACCGGAATGATCCGTTGTTCTCTTTTCGCCCTAAAAATCACAAAAATAATCAGTGCCGCTATCGAAATATAATAAGCCCATTTTAATGGAGCTTGGTTCAGAACGAACCGCATCGGCGAATCAATATATACGCGCCCTGATTTTTTGTAGTTGTCCCAATAAATCGTCGAACGGTTATCAAGATATGAAAATGCATTGGCGACATAGTCTTGGTTTTTATTGAGCATATAGTAATTGCCAAATGCTTCCGGCGTGGAGTTCAGGTAGAAATTTCCTTTTCCGAAGGCCACTTTAATAAAGTTTGGTCGCGTTAAGGTTTTTTGTTTTTCTTCCAGAAAATCTTCGCTTTCCTGAAAAGTAATATTTCCTAAAATAGTCGTGTTCAGCGAGTCGACCGAAACAAAATGCTGGTTGCCCATGGCCCGCTTATACGCGAACTTTTTTGTATCGAACGATTTGTTGTTCAGGGCGATATAAATGGAGTCTTCACTTATCGTGTAGGCATATGACGTTCTTAAATTCAAAGTGTCAGAAAGATAAGAACCGAACCAATTTGAGGCCATAAAAACAGAATTGCCATCAGTTACATAATCAAGCACCTCATTGTATTCTTGTTCATCGAATGCGATACCATTATTAATAAGGATGTAATTCGAGGTCGCATTCGTGTCGCGCTCAGATAATAAACTGTACAGACTTTCATCGACCGTCATGATTTCGTTTTCGGGGAAAAGTGTCGGCAGTTCATTGAACAGAACATGACAGCCAAACGGAATCTTATCAGTAGCGGTATAGGATGGTCGCCAATTCAACGGTTTAGGGCGCACGATTTCGGTCACGATTATCGTGAGCAGAACGGCCGCAAAAAGCCCGATGATTATTTTTGATCTTCTATCCATATATACCATAATAATTTCCGGGGCTTTTCCTCAGAATTTCCTTTTTACCTCTTCCGCCTTTGGAGAGGCCGGAACTGCTTTTTTGCAGTTCCAGATGAGGTGGAATGAAATAAATTTCAAAATTTTTCATTAGCCTATGGAGTTTTTTAGAGTTGCAAATCGTGCCTCGACGATTTCGTATTTGAGTCCGTCTATTTCTTGCTCGCCGTACCAGATATAGTCGTAGAGATAGGATACATCTCTAAAACCGGACTTTACCGTAGGAGCCTCGATTTCGTTCTGGTAGTCGGAATTGGTTTTTTCATAGTGCCAATCGATGATATTTTTTTGTGAAAGTATTTTCAATATTCTCAAATAGTGGTAGCGTACGGCCAAGCGATAATCTTTTTCGTCCAATGCCGATTTTATCAAGGCATCGAGGTCGACATTTTCGATATGGTCTTCCGAAAGGTTGATATCTAGAATGGAATTTGCCTTTTTGGTAAAGACCGCGGAAAAGTTCTCGCCCGATAAAAAGCGTACAAACAGATAGATGATAAGCCCTCCCATTAAAATGTAGATCAGATATTCTATTATTTGCAAAGTATATGGAGAAATATTGACCCCTAAGGAATCATCTATCCAGCTAAAAAACCAGTTCAAGAATCTTTTGACAAGGTTTTGTGCCTCGCCTTCCTGAGAGGAATAATCGAATTCTTCCCCTGTATATTTTTCGGTCAGGTCACCATCGAAATCCCGCGTATTGAGAACCTGATCCTCATCCATGGGAATTATGATGCTATCTTTTTCTTGTTGGGAAAATCCACAGAAAAAAATCAAAAAAAAGAATAAAGTTGAAATGTATTTAATCACTCGCCCAGGTTTCCGATTTCTTCGATTTTCGATCTCGTGTTCGTGTTATAGGTCTCTTCGTGCAACGAATAGAACAAAAATCCGTTCACGAATTGAGAGAGGCATTGGCCATAGACCATAATAATCAGATATAAAGCAAAGCCGATGGTGTATATAATGGTCGCAACAATAGATTCAGATACATCGACATCGTTTTGGACGACGTGAAAAGTATAGAGCCCAATAATTACCCCGGGTATGATGAGGGCCACCATTGAAAGCATGCCGTTCAAAAGCCCTAGAATGAAATTGACACCGACCGATTTCCAAAAGTTTTTACGAACGAATTGCCAACCCTCCCCGAAGGCATCCATAACCTCTTTGTCATCATGCAACATGGCAAAAAATGACACTCCGAACCACGCCAAGGCTCCGAACAGGATAATGTAATAAGCGATAAAACCCAATAAGGGAATAAACATGCCCACAATGTAAACAACGATGAATATGACAAACATTAAAACGGCGAACAAGAAAATCTTGCCAAAGCGTTTTTTAAAAAAACTCCACACCTCTTTTTTGTCGAACGAATTACCCCGGTATTCTTCATATTTGATCATATACGATCCGGCAAGACTATAATTCATAATGGCGACGGCCAAGAAAATAAAGAAGAAAAGAACACCACCGATAATAAAATAGGTGATATAGGTTTCCTCCATATTTTTTTCCGCGCCTTCTAAATATTGATAGTTATTGCTATACGTAATCATGCCAATAAAGCCGGATACCAAGAAATAGCTGACCACCAGAAGGCCTATTAAAAACGGGCCATTATAGTTCAAGAAAACGTTCGAGAATTTTTTCAGGTTCTGTTTTAAAAAGCTGAAATAGTCAGAAATGATGGCACCTAGATCTCTACGAACCTTAAGTTCAATATATTCGTTCTGTGGATTGTCTTGCATGTCTTTTGTTCAATAGTATTGGGTAAATGATATAGTAATAAACGATTAGGATCAGCGATCCGCCGATAATCGAAAATGCCAACCAATCGGGCATGTTCGAGTACCGGGTAATAAAGCCTTCTATAAACCCGGCAATAATAAAAAAGGGTAAGGTACTGACGACGACTTTGAGTCCGTCTTTGGCACCTTTCATAAAAGAGACCCTTCGAGAAAAAGTTTTCGGAAAAAGAATGCTGTTGCCCATGATAAGGCCTGCACAGCCAGCTATTATGATAACCGATATTTCAATGGTACCATGCAGCCAAATTTGTTTGTTGGCTTCGAAAAATACCCCTTTGGTATAGAAAAAAGTAATGAAGGCACCAAGCATGACACCATTACTGAACAAGATATATGCCGTGCCGAGACTGGTAATTACGCCAAAGGCAAAAGCCAAGAATGCCACTCGAATATTGTTGATCGTAATACCCAGAAAGGTGCCGATTTCGCTGCCACTTTTATAGATTGCAGTCGGGTCGCCTTCTGCGATATTGTTCAAGGTCTGGTTGACATAACCATCGCCTAGTATCAGGCGAACAAAAGTATCGTCCTTGATCGCTGAAAGACTTCCGATTGCAGTTGCGACTGTAAAAATCAAAAATGCAATGCCCAGAGTTTTGTGATATTGTCTAAAAAACAAAGGAAATTCGGTCTTCCAGAATTCGACGATTCGGTTTCGACCTTCCTTTTTGTTCTTGTAAATTTTTTGATGTGCCTGTGAAGCCAAAGAGTTCAGATACAATAAAGTCTTACTTTCTGCGTAATAAGTCTGTGCGTATGCAAGATCGTTGGTCAAATGAATATACCCATCGGCAAGTTCGTCTGGATCGAGCAGTGAGCTAAGGGTAAGGGCTTTTTCGAATGCCATCCATTTTTCCTTATTTTGCTTGACGAAAGCGGCTTCACGCATTGTAATGGTTTGATAGCACCTAATTTGAAGTTTATGAATGGTTTTTATATCTCTTTTTGCGAATAACCTGCCGGCAGGTAGGAAAAACAGTTTCTAAAATTCCCATGACAAACCTCAATTTATGCTCTTATTTTTAAAATTAGTCGATCTATGGCCAACCTTCAAATAAATACAACGCAAAATGTCAACTTAGATTATACCATCGTCAGTATTGGTGAACGAATTTTGGCATTTTTGATTGACGGTTTCATTCTTTACCTCTATTTGGTGTTGGTAAATTATATAGGCGCGGCATTGGGCTATGTTTTTGAAGATGCATGGACAACCTTTGGAATACAGAGCCTGATTTTTTTACCGGCCATGTTCTACAGCTTGATCATGCACAGCCTTTTTAATGGCAGAACGGTCGGCAAAATGTTGCTGAAGATGCGCGTCGTGCGTTTTGATGGCACACCTGTACATTGGTCCAATTATTTGGTTCGATGGATGTTGCGCCTGATTGATATCTGGCTTTTTATGGGAAGTATCGGCCTTTTGACCATTCTTTTTTCAGATCGAAGGCAACGTCTAGGGGATGCTGCGGCGGGTACTGTCGTTATTAGCACAAAGAATAGCACCAAGGTTTCACATACCATTCTGGAGGATGTCGAGGAAGCTTACCAACCTACCTTTACGAATGTTACCTTGTTGACAGATAAAGATGTTCGTTTGATCAAAGACACTTATCGCATTGCCAGAAAGAGCACGGATCATAAAACTTTAAAAGTTTTGCGTGATAAGGTCGAAAGTATTTTGGCCACGAATTCAGACCTTTACGATGTGCAGTATCTCGATACCGTTTTAAAGGATTATAGTTTTTACACTCAAAAAATTTAGCATTTGTTCTATTTCGCCATTGACATTCTCGGAACCATTGCCTTTGCCATTTCGGGGGTGTTGGTCGCTATGGAAAAGAAGTTGGATCTTTTTGGAGTTTTTATCATTGCTTTTGTGACCGCAGTTGGCGGCGGTACTTTGAGAGATTTGCTGATCGGAAGTACTCCGGTTGCTTGGATGCAAAATTCCACTTACGTCTTTGTGATTTTGAGTACGGTCGTCTTCGCTATTCTTTTCAGGAATTACCTCAAATATTTTCGGAAGTCCCTTTTTTTATTCGATACAATTGGCATCGGCCTCTATACAATGGTCGGTATCGAAAAAGGACTCGGGGCGGGTTTGATTCCTATTATGTGTATTGCCCTTGGAACAATAACTGCAAGTTTCGGTGGGGTTATTCGTGATATACTATGCAATGAAATTCCTGTAATCTTCAGAAGAGAAATTTATGCGACAGCTTGTATTTTGGGTGGCGTTGCTTATTTTTTGCTCCGAAAACTCCCGATTGAAAACACATACGCTTATTTGGCCGCGATAATTGTGGTAATCGGTATCCGCATATTAGCAGTTGTATTTAAGATTGCTTTGCCGAGTATTTATCGGGAAAAATAAAAGTTCAAGCGCAAGTGTCAAGTTCAAATTCAAGTTCAAGTACAATAGTCAAATTCAAAAGGTTAATGAGTTGAGCAAGTTTATGAGTTTGATCTTTTAGGAAACCCGAAACCTTGAACTTTTTTTGTTCCCCCTTCGGGGGCTAAGGGGCCAGCACTTCCACTTTTTCAATATAAACATTCACAGAAGGCCAATCGCCTTTTCCTACATCGACATTGTTGATTTTGTCGACTACGTCCATTCCTGAAATCACTTTTCCAAAAGGGGTGTATCCGCCATCTAAATGATAGGATCCCGGTTTGGTCACAACGATAAAAAACTCATAGGGCGATGCCAACGCATGCGGATTATTGATCTCACTGCTCGGCATCGAAATAGTGCCCCGATGATGCTTATGGCCTTTTTTGGTGTCAGGCGGTAGAAGGTAGCGGCCTATCTCCCTTCTTTTTCTGGGTGCCTCGGTGTCATCGGCATTGCCGCCCTGAATAATAAAGTTTTTCACGACGCGATGAAATTGCGTATCGTCGAAGTATCCTTTTCTGGTCAGATAAATGAAATTGGCCTTGTGGTACGGTACGTTGTCAAATAATTGTACCGTAAAACTTCCTAGACTTGTGGTGATTTTTACCCTGTTCTCCTTTAAATCCTTTTGATAATCAAAGAAAAACTCGATAGCATTTTCTTCATTGAGGACGAACTTTTCCTCGCCTTCCTTGATGACGGAATCTTTTTGAACGGTATCTTTTTCTTCGATATCGGTTTTCAAAGAAGTATTTTTTTTCTCGAGTTCACCTTTACATCCGACTAAAAAAAATAGTATTATTATTGCGGGGAATGCGATTTGTTTTAAGCTCATGGACTTTTCTTTGTTTTCACGACAGGTATCAAAAATAAAAGATCTTCCCTTACCGGGGGTGGAGTCCCATTACAAAATGGTACCCGCCTTCCGAAGAGAATTGATGAAAAGGAATGTCGAGTTGAAAAAGGTTCCGAAAAAAGCGGGGGTGATGGTATTATTTTATCCCGACCAAAAAAATACAGCACATTTTTTATTGATCTTGAGAAAAACGTATGAGGGAGTGCACTCAGATCAAGTGGCATTTCCGGGTGGGAGGGAAGAAGAAATTGACCGAGACC
The DNA here is from genome assembly GCA_003232435.1 of Flavobacteriales bacterium. Lineage (GTDB taxonomy): Bacteria > Bacteroidota > Bacteroidia > Flavobacteriales > Flavobacteriaceae > Aurantibacter_A. Next base: position 8,348 of record QIJL01000473.1, read on the forward strand.
TTTTGGCAACTGCGCTCCGTGAGACGGAGGAAGAAGTCGGTGTACCCGAGAAAAGCGTTGCCGTCTTAAAAGGGTTGACCCAAGTGTACATTCCACCTAGTAATTTCATGGTATCACCATTTATCGGATTATGTTCTGATGAACTTTCCATTTCGATACAAGAGGAAGAAGTCGAAAAGGTCGTTGAGGTACCAATTCAGGATCTTCTAGACGATAAAAAAATCTTTTCAAAAAAGATAAAGACCTCTTATGCCGTAGATGTTGACGTACCTGCCTTTAAATTAAATGGTTACACGGTCTGGGGTGCTACCGCTATGATGTTGAGCGAGGTCAAGGACTTGTTAAAACAAGTGTTGTAATAATTTGAAAGTACGAAACCTGTCTGCCGGTAGGCAGGTACAAGGTACGAAATACGAAGGACGAGCGATGTTTATATAGGAATTCGGAGTGATGGGTCATAGAAAAAAAATTGAACTTGGCTCGCCGGCAGGCAGGCTTGACACTTGGGTTTGGGCTTGAACTTGTACTTGAACTTAACGTGATAGCCCCATAGAGCGAATCCGCCATCAAAAACGGCGATATTTTTTATTTTTAAAAATCTAACTTCGCACTATGAGCATATTCAAGGAAAATCCTTTTGGGCATATTCTTTTTTTAAAGAAGTTCTTGATTCGTTTCTTGGGGTTGGTAACACACCAACGTTATAAAAGATTCAACACTTTAGAAATCGAAGGCTCTGAAATTATCAGAAACCTGCCGGAGAAGAACGTACTTTTTGTAAGCAACCACCAGACTTATTTTGCCGATGTAGTGGCAATGTTCCATGTTTTCAATGCAAGCTTAAAAGGAAGGGACGACACCATAAAAAACCTTGCTTATTTATGGCAACCCAAACTGAACGTCTACTACATAGCCGCTGCGGAGACGATGAAAAAAAGTTTATTTACAAAAGCACTGGCTTATGCGGGAGCCATAAGTGTAGAACGCACCTGGCGGGCCGATGGACAGGATGTAAACCGACAGGTAAAGATGACGGACATCTCAAAAATAGGAATGGCTTTGAATGACGGTTGGGTCATTACTTTCCCGCAGGGCACTACGACACCTTGGAAGCCTTTACGAAAGGGAACTGCGCACATCATTAAAAAGTACAAGCCGGTAGTCGTGCCGGTTGTCATCGACGGATTCCGCCGTTCGTTCGACAAAAAAGGTCTTCGGGTCAAAAAGAAAGGAATCTTGCAGTCAATGGTAATCAAAGAACCTTTGGAAATAGATTATGAAAACGAGAGCAATGATGAAATCATCGAAAAATTGGAGTACGCGATTGAGCAACATCCCTCCTTCTTAAAGGTAATTCCGAAAGATGAAATTGCGGCCTACGAAGAACTCCATCAAAAACGCCGTTTCCGGAAGCACTAGATTTCCAGTTTTTTCAGCTCTTTATAATTTTTGTTCAGTCTTTTCAAAAGTATTCCGTATATAAGGCGATAGAACAACCAAATGAAACCTATCATAAAAAGTATTCCCACCAGAACCAATATTGCCATTAATATCCAAAACCGAATCTCCGACCCGTCTTCTTTTATGTTGGCTAGTAATTGCATCGTTTTTTCATCAGTGGTAAACAGATGATAAAAACTATATACGGTTATCAAAACCGCCATTATCAGGTTATAAATCACATAATAATTGACAATTTTTCGAGTTTTTAAAATACTT
>QIJL01000288.1 GCA_003232435.1 Flavobacteriales bacterium
GGTAAGATAGATGCTGCGGACATTCACATCTCCCCGGATGGTAAATTTCTTTATGGATCCTTGCGAGGCGATTTAAACGAACTGGTGATCTATGCTATTGACGGGACAGGAAAATTGATTTATTCAGGGCGTCAATCAACATTGGGTAAGACTCCTCGGAATTTTGTGATAGACCCTACCGGAAACTTTTTGCTGGTGGGTAATCAAAACAGTGATTCGATTATTGTCTTCAAACGCGATAAAAAAACGGGATTGCTCGAGTCGACCGGTATAAAAATTTCCATTGAATCACCGGTATGTTTAAAATTCGCACCTATTGATTGAATGATACCATCATTTAGAGCCTGTTTTGAAATATCTCGATTATTTTCTTATACCCTCTTTTTGCGCATAACTTCGTTAAAATTTTAAACCGTCCGCCATAGGCGGATGCTTGTCAGCCTTATTTTGGCGGATGCCTCGTTCTGCATCAAAAATAGGGCATAACAATTCTAACGACATATTTCAAAACAGGCTCTTAGAAGTTGCGGTGTATCACTTTAAGGTACGAATCGTTGCTTGATTTTAAATAATCCTATTCATTGTTGTCCGGTAAAACCCTCCTACGGCGGGCAGGCGCGAATGTAACCAGCTGATAACCTGCTTAGTAGTGATATGTAAATTTTACGTCCTATAATTTTCATTACATTATCCAAAAGCAAGGTGTCTTATTTTAGAAACCTTTTAAACTTAACAATAGCAAGGCTTTAAATAGATTTAGATAGTTTTAATCGGACAACAGTAAATCCTATTCAATATAGTTCAAAAACCTAAAACAAACGAAGTCTCCTTGAACGGGATCGAGTGTACTTTCATCGTACCCCCGTGCAAATGCATTATTTGTCTCGATAGGCTAAGGCCAATACCCGTTCCCGTGTCCTTAGTAGTAAAAAAAGGAACAAAAATTTCTTCGATGATGTCCGCCGGAATTCCTGGGCCGTTGTCAGCCACTTTGATATATTTTTTTCCTGTTTGTAAACTTCCGGCCGTAACCGTTATTTTTCCTCCTTCACTATTTTTCAGGGATTGAAGCGCATTCTTGGTCAAGTTGATCAAAATTTGAGAAATCTGTTTTTCGTCAATAAAAAGTTCAAGATCGGTCGGTTCCGCCCTTACTTCAAAATCGACTTTGCCGCCTTGGTTTTCCTGATTCATTAAAACCTTTGTTTTTTCCAAAAGCTGTTGGGCGCTTACCAACTTTCTATCAGGTTTGGGCAGATTCAGGAAACTTCGGTATGACTGAACAAATTCCATGAGATCGCCTCCTTGTTCCTTGATGACCTCTAGGCCTTTGACCGTGCTCTCTATATGATTTTCATTTAGTTCGGCAGTCGCTTTTCCATCTGAAGACTTGAAATATTTCAGTATTGATTCCGAAATCGAAGTTATCGGTGTAATCGTATTCATGATTTCATGTGTAAGCACACGGATTAATTTTACCCATGAGTCGGTTTCTTTTTCATCTAGTTCTTTATGAATATCTTGCACCACAACCAACAATAAAGATTGATTATCGACCGTTACAGCCGTAGATTTCAATGACAATTGTCTTTTTTCCCGTTCGTTCGATAATTTAAAAATTCGGCTCTCAAAAGGTTTAAGGTCGGCAAAAAGCTCGAATAGTTTTTTATCGACCTGATTCAATTGCTTAAGGTGGTTCAACGGATGATAATTGAATAATTTCTCAATTGTCGGATTGGCAAAAAGTATATGGCCCTTCGCATTTATGGTCAATATTCCGATATCCGCTTGTTTGATAATTTCCTGATAATACTGCTCTTGTGCCAATTTTTTAAGATGTATGTCTTGGATCATCACATTGAGCATATTAAGGCTGTGATTAAGTTCTTCAAGTGATTTTACACTCAATTTTTCTGGAAATCGCAAAGTGAAATCCTCATTCTTTATGGCATCGAAAAAATAAGCGATTTTTCGATTGGTCTGATTTACATAATGTATCAGAAAAGAAGTCATCAAAATCACTGAGACGAAGGCCAAACCAGCTAATATATACTGACCTCCGAAAAAGAAATAGCCAGATGCAAAGGCAGAGGCGGAGATTATCACCACCCGGAAAATAAGTTGCAAATAGATGTACCTGCTTACCATGGGGAAAATTCAAGTTCAAATTCAAGTTCAAGCCTGCCTGCCGGCGAGGCAGGTTCAAAAAGTTTAGTAGTTTAGTAACCTGAGTTCGATTAATGTGTATTTGTTTATCAATACGTTCTGTTTATTTCTTTGAAAAAATTGTCATTCCGAACGTTATTGAAATCAAAATATTTTTTGATTGAAAATACCTAAGCGTAGCTTATGAGGAGCGCTCATACTTCGCTCTGTCGAAATGACAAATCAATGATTTTCACTGTTTTACTCAATGCACCATCTAGATTATTAATCGAACTCAGGTTTATAGGTTTATTAGTTTGTCAAGTGTAAAAAACACTTTTCTGATTATAGGTTTCTGACCACTTGTTACTATTCACTGCCACTGTCTACTACTTACTGCTTACTGTTCACTGCCCACTCCCTATTGCCTACTGCTAACTGATTACTGCGACTGCCAACCGCAACTTCTAAGTGCTATTTTTTTCATCTCTTCTCTCTATTCTATTTTCTTTTTCAAAACATCAGTTCCCCCTTTGGGGGTTAGGGGGCTTTTCTTCATCTTATTGTACAACGTCTGTCTTGAAATGCCCAACTGCTCGGCCGCCGCACTATAGTTGCCATCATTTTGGTCAAGGGCGTTTGAAATCATCAATAATTCCATTTCTTCCAATGTTTCAGGGCCCGAATCTACCGATACCGATGTCTTTACGTTCAATAGAAAATCTTCTGGTTTTAAAACATTTCCTTCCGAAAGAATTACCGACCTTTCCATAGTATGCAATAATTCCCGAATATTCCCGGGCCAAGAATAACCCATCAATTTTTCTTGTGCCGCCTGATTGATTCGCAACCCTTGTTTTCCGTATTTTGAAATGAACTTGTTCAAATAAAAATCAGCAAGCAACAAAATATCTTCATCCCTTTCCCTCAAAGGCGGAACTTCAACACGAATGGTGTTTATTCGATACAAAAGATCTTCACGAAAAAGTCCGTCTGCCACCATTTTATCTAAATTGACATTGGTGGCGCAGATAAGTCGAATATCTACAGCTACGGATTTATTCGAGCCTACCCTGACCACTGTTTTATTTTGAATTGCAGATAACAATTTTGCCTGTGTCTGTAACGAAAGATTTCCGATTTCATCTAAAAACAAAGTGCCTCCGTTGGCGGCCTCGAACTTACCGGCACGGTCATCTTTTGCATCTGTAAAGGAGCCCTTTACGTGACCGAACAGTTCGCTTTCAAAAAGATTCTCTGAAATAGAACCCATATCAACAGAAATAAAGACTTCGCTTTTTCGGTTTGATTGTTTGTGGAGTTCTCGTGCGATCAATTCTTTACCTGTTCCGTTCTCGCCAGTGACTAGAACATTGACATCGGTCTTGGAAACCTTGCCGACCAAATTCAAAACGGAATTCAAAGCCTTAGAATTTCCAATGATGTAGTTCTTGTTCTGATTGATGTGCTGTTTAAGGTTATCCTCTTTTCTTCTTAACTCGCTAATTTCCTTCCGCGACTTGCGCAATTCATAAGCCGATTTTACCGTGGCCAGTAGTTTATCATTGTTCCAAGGCTTCAGCACGAAATCGGCAGCTCCTTCCTTTAGGGCCTGGACCGCAAGATCAACAGCTCCGTAAGCGGTCATCATTATAATTGAAATCTGGGGAGCCTTTTTTTGAATTTCCCTCAGCCAGAACAAACCTTCGTTTCCCGTATTTACTCCGGCGGAAAAATTCATGTCCAATAGCACGATATCGAAATCCAACAAATCCGGAAACGATGAAATCTGATTCGGGTTAGAAATCGTTTTGACCGTTTTGTACTCAAATTGCAATAAAATCTCCAAGGCACTTAATACGCTCTTGTTGTCGTCGACAACCAATATTTTAGCATTTACCATGATATTGAGTTATTCAAAGCTGTCTTACCAAAAAACATTCCGTTTAATTCCAATACGAAGCAAAAGGAATGCCCCATACCGAACTCATGGGACTTGCAAAGATTTTTAAAGCTACAATTCAAAATCTACTTTTTTCAAAAAGTGTCAAATTTTTTGACAAGATCTGTATAACTATTTTACAGTTGATTTTGGCTAAAACATCAAATTATATTGTAATTGTCTGATTTTTAAATGATTGTGTTTTTGGCACAAGAGTGGTTATATAGTTTGGCATACCATTATATTATGAATCTGAAATTTTCAATAGTAATAGTCTTTTTGCTCCTGATCGGATCAAGGGTCGATGCCCAGGAAAAATGGACGTTGGATGACTGTGTGACTTATGCATTGGGTCACAACCTTCAGCTGAACGATTTTAGATATACTGAACAAGCAGGAAGGGAAACCTACAGGCAGTCTGTTCGAAATTTGTTGCCGAGCATAAATGCTTCAACCAGTTATAATATCAGTTTTGGTAGGGCAGAAGATCCGAATACGGGGACATTCGTTACCCAAGATTTTTTCTCGAACAATTATTCCTTGGAATCTTCAGTTGCCCTTTTTCAAGGTTTTCAAAAATTGAATTCCATCAAGGCTTCTAAGTTTTTATACAGGGCAACACAACATGAAGCGTTGCAACAGAAATACCTCCTTGCTTTTCGCGTAATGCAAGCCTTCTACGACATTCAGTTCTTCGAAGGCCTGGTGGCCATATCAAAAGAACAATTGAATGTTTCGCAGACCAATTATGACTTGGTCGAAAAACAGATTGAACTAGGCCTTAAGGCAGGGGCCGACCTCTATGAAGCAGAGTCATTACTACTTACCGATAAATTGAATCTTACGCAAAGCGAGAACCAATTGAAGGCCGCAAAATTGCAACTTATTCAAGAAATGAATTTAGAGGAAGCCGACGATATTTTAATTCAAACAGAAATCGAAAAACAGTTCGGCGAATCACAAAACAGTGAAGTACGTTCAGATACGATTTATGCAAAGGCCCGAGATTTTTTACCATTGATCGAGGCTCAAGAATTAAGGGCAAAGGCCGCAAAAAAGCAAGTTGCAGTGGCACGCGGAAGACTCTATCCTTCTTTGACCTTATTCGGTGGCATGAGAACCGGTTACTTCGAAACAACACGGGATACCTTGGGTAACACCCTACCCTTCCGTGAACAGGTCAGGGATAACACTTCGCAATATATTGGTGTAAATCTAAGTGTACCCATAAGTAATGGTTGGTCGGCAAGGTCTAGGGTAAAGCAAGCAAAAATCGAACGCCTTCGAGCAGAGAATAACCTTGAAGTTCAAGAACAAGAGCTTTTTCAAACGATACAACAACTGGTACAAGAATATGATGCTTTACAGGTTGAAGTCGACCAAAGCAACAAAACAATGGAATCACAAAGCTTGGCATTTACCATTGCGCAGAAGCGATACGAAAAAGGAATGATCAATGCCATCGAACTGTTTACGGCCAAGAATCTTTTTGCAAGTGCCCAAAACGAAAACCTACAGGTCAGGTTGCGTTCAGAAGTCAACAAAAGTACTTTGGATTTCTATAGCGGATTGCCTGTATTTAATATTAATTGAATGGAATAAATGAAATACGTCTTTGCGAGCGCAGCGTGGCAAACTGTTGAACAGATTACTTCAGTTCCCTCGTAATGACGAAAAGAATAAAAAATTAAAGAAGGATAGAAAAATGGACATACAATTAGAAAAGAAAAAAGGATTACGACCCAAACATTACGGCTATATCGCCATTGGTTTGCTTTTACTCTTTGTAGGATATCAATTGATCTTCGCAACCTCCGTTTCCACTTTCAGAACCGACAAAGATAAGTTGTCGATAGCAGACGTTACTGCGGGGAAATTCGATGACTACATAACGATCAACGGTAATGTGGCACCGATTGTCACGATATTAATGGATGCCTATGAAGGCGGTCGGGTAGAGGAAAAATTAATCGAAGAAGGTGCAATGGTCAAAAAAGGCGATATCATTCTGAAACTGGATAATATCAATCTTTATGAACAGATATTACAAAGCGAAAGTGGTTTGGCATTGAAACAGAACGATTTGCGCTCTACGAGATTGACTTTTGATTCGAGGCAGGTAGAAGGCAGAAAATCGTTGGCCACGGCCAGCACCGAACTGCAAAGATTAAAAAGAAATTTTGAACAGAACCAGGCCCTTTTCGAAGAAGAATTGATATCGAAGGAAGAATATCAGCTGTCAAAAGAAAACTACGAGCTATCACAAAAACAATATGAAATCGTAAAAGTGCAGACAGAGAACGATAACGAATTGAGAGAAACTTCCTTACCGGTCTTGGAGGCCGATTTGAAGCGTATGCAAAAAACCTTGGGCATGGTGTATCAGCGCTTGGATCACTTGAACGTTCGCGCACCAGCTGATGGACAGTTGGGGTTTTTAGATGCCGAAGTAGGACAGAATATTGCCCAAGGCCAACGCATCGGAGAAATCAATGTATTGACCGATTATAAAATAAAAGCCAACATAGACGAACACTACCTTGACCGGGTCGTAAAAGATTTGACCGCAATTTTGGATCGTAACGATAAAGAATATCCACTTCGATTGCGAAAAGTGTTTCCCCAAGTGAATAGCGGAAAGTTCGAGGTAGAGCTGGTCTTTACAAAGGATAAGCCGGAAACCATAAGAACGGGGCAGAGCTATAATATCAAATTACAATTAGGGGAATCAAGTGAGGCACTGCTGTTGCCTAAGGGAAGTTTCTTTCAGAGCACAGGTGGTCAATGGATTTTTGTAGTGAACTCGGATGGCGATGAAGCGCTGAAAAGAAATATCCGGATCGGGAAACAAAATTCTCGCTACTATGAAGTATTGGAAGGGCTTCAAGCAGGGGAAAAAGTGATTACCAGCAATTACGATTCGTTCGGGGAGGCGGAGAAAATTGTGTTGAAGTAAAAAGCCCCCTAGCCCCCAAAGGGGGAACTCCTACTCGGATGTAGAGTTGAATTGAGAAAAAATAGATAACAAAAACCGTCACTAAAACGAAATACATAAGTCTTTAATTATAACGATTCAAATACAATCAAGAAATGATACAGATTCAAAACCTAAAAAAGAGCTTTAGAACCGAGGAAGTTGAAACCTTGGCATTGAACAACGTCAACATGAAAATAGAAGATGGAGAGTTTGCCGCGATTATGGGGCCTTCTGGTTGCGGTAAATCCACCCTACTCAACATTATCGGTATGTTGGACAACCCAACTGAAGGAAACTACCAATTTGCCGGTCACGAGGTAGCCGGACTCAAAGAGCGCCAGCGTACGGAACTTAGAAAAGGAAATCTTGGTTTCGTATTCCAGAGCTTTAACCTGATCGATGAATTGACAGTTTTCGAGAATGTAGAACTGCCCCTGATTTACCTTAAAATGAAAAAAAAGGAACGCAGGGAAAAGGTCATGAAGGTTTTGGAACGGATGAAAATAGCCCATCGCGAAAAACATTTTCCACATCAACTTTCGGGAGGCCAGCAGCAACGTGTAGCGGTTGCCAGAGCGGTGGTAACGAAACCTAAACTGATCTTGGCGGATGAGCCGACGGGTAACCTCGATTCTAAAAATGGTATCGAGGTGATGAACCTGTTGACCGAACTGAATCAAGAAGGTACTACCATCGTCATGGTAACGCACTCCGATCGTGATTCGCACTATGCTCACAGGGTCATCAACTTGTTCGATGGCCAAGTCGTAACCGAAAGTCAGAATAGGGCCATGGGGGCGATGTTGTAAAAGCCCCCTCTAACTCCCCCTCAAGGGGAGAACGTATACTCGGACGGGGAAAGACCTGCAAGGTGTTGCCGACCGGTTGCTGAGCGTAGCCGAAGCCTCCTTGTAGGTCTAGAACGAAAATTTGAACCTAAACCTACAAGGTTCCGCTTTCAGCGGGAAACCTTGCAGGTTAACAAAAAAAGAAAGTTTATTCATCAAATCATGCTGAACTCGATTCAGCATCAAAAATCAATCGGTCGTGTTTAA
>QIJL01000370.1 GCA_003232435.1 Flavobacteriales bacterium
TACTGTCAAACAAACCTAAAAGGCTTTTTACAATGGTCAGACCAAGGCCGGTGCCGCCATACTCTCTATTGATTTGAATTGAGCCTTGTTCAAATCCTTCAAAAATACTTTCTTGCTTTTCTTTTGAAATGCCAATTCCATTGTCTTCCACCTCAAAATATAGGGAAACGTCTTCATCGACCTTATTGATCAACTTTGCAATGACCTTGACCTCTCCGTCTTTTGTGAATTTCAGGGCATTGCCTACCAGGTTCATAAATATTTGTGAGAGCTTTAGAGGATCGCTCATCAAACGCGATGGAATTTTTTCATCGTAAACAAGAGTGATTTTTGTGTTGTTTTCACTAGCACTTTGTTGCAAAGAATCGATAACTTCTTTCAACACTTTTTTGAGATTGCACTCAATGTTCAACGGCTCCAATTTATCCGCATCGATTTTGTTTATATGCAAGATGTCATTGATGAAATTCAAAAGATAATCCCCAGAAAATTTTAAGGCCTTAAGGTGTTCTTTTTGTTCCGGATTGGGGTTTTCATCCAAAAGCAAATGGGTCAGGCCCGTAACTGCATAGAGCGGTGTTCGCAATTCATGACTAACAGTGGACAAAAAGTTACTTTTCGCTTCCATGGCCTGAACAGCTGCGTCACGAGCAGCTTGCAATTCGCTATTTTTTGTTTGCAAAAGATCATTGGTCTTAAGTTTGATCTGGTTGTTACGATATAAAGAAATTGCCAATAGAGAAATAATCATCAAAAAAGCAGTGGTCAATATGGCCGCGATTTCAGAACGGTTTTGAGATTCTGTCAGTTCTTCGATTTTCTGGTCCTGTCTTTTGATCTGGTCGCTCATAAAATCGAATTTAATTTTATCGGCGACCTTCATCTCGGTTTGGATTTTATCTATATTGAAGATTGAATCTCGAATGCCCAACAAGTTCTTATTATTGACAAGAGCCTTATCAAAAGATTCAAGCTTTTCATAAACGACACTCAACACTTGATTGGCTTCGAGAATCTCTCTGAAAAAATCATTTTTTTGAGCAATTGCCAATGCTTTTTCGGCATTGTCCGCAACCTCGACATAACTCTCGGTCTTGAAGAACACCTTTGACAATCCCAAATGCGCATTGGCCGCCAAATACTCCTTCTCATAGATGTCAGTATTGATAACCAGTGAATTGAAGTTTTTCCGGGCGTCCTCATATTTCTCTTGATTGAGAAAAATATTACCCTCGACCAATAATATGTTGTTGAACATATTACGGTCGTTGTTGAGTTGTTTGGCCTCGTCTAGAAGATATCTGGCCTGAAAACTTTTTTCATTCTGAAATTCTATTACCCCTTCAATGTACTTGTGAATGGCATTTCCGTAAGGGTATTCAATATCTTTCAACAAAGCCTTAGCACGGTCCCAGTAAAAAAGTGTGGTTTCTTCTTTATCCAATCGAAGGTATAAGCCGGCAAACTTATGATAGCAGTCGATCAAGGCTTTAACATCTTCGTTTCGTTCGGCTACTTTGGCGGCATTTTCAAGAGACGCAAGTGCTAGATCTACCTTATCTTGATTCCCATAAGTACGGGCCTCATTAAAATAAGTTTCCAAGTCTTTCGCAGGAATGGAATCTTGGGCCACTAACAACTGCCCAAGAAACAAGAATACCACAAGAACTGGTGACTCAAATCGAATATGTAGAGAATTGATTTTCAAATGTATGTTTTGGCGACCATCATGTTCATCAAATCTATTATTCTGCTGCTATAACCGGTTTCATTGTCGTACCAGCCGATTATCTTCACCATCTTACCAATGACCGAAGTCATCTGAGAATCAAACGTACAAGAATGACAACTATTGTTTATATCGATAGATACTATCGGGTCTTCCGTATATAAAAGTATGGTTTTTAGTTCATTAAGAGCTTTTTCTCTGAAAGTACGGTTAATTTCTTCGATGGATGTCTCACGCTTGACATTAAACGTGATATCGGTCAAAGAACCGTTCGGTACTGGTACTCTTATTCCGCAACCTCCAATGACTTCGGCAAGATGAGGAAAAATTTTGGTCAACGCTTTTGCCGCCCCCGTTGTTGTTGGAACAATAGATTGACCAGCTGCTCGCGCTCTTCTTAGGTCTTTATGCGGTTGATCATGAAGACTTTGATCTGAAGTGTATGAGTGTATTGTTGTAATATATGCCTGTTCTACACCACATAGGTCATCGATGATCTTGATCATCGGCGCGGCATTGTTGGTCGTGCAAGAAGCACATGAAATAAGATTGTCTTCTTTGGAAATAGTGTCTTCGTTTATGCCGAAAACGACCATTTTTATGTCGTCATCAGATGGTGGTACCGACAAGATTACTTTTTTTGCCCCATTTGAGATATGATGTTCTAAATCTTTTCGTGTCTTGAATTTTCCGGAACACTCTACTACAATGTCAACATCGGTTGCAGACCAATCGATTTTTTCGGGACTTTCATGATTTGTCAACGCAATTAGATGCCCGTTACAGGTTATTTGCTCGTCTTTATGAGAAATGTCATGGGCGAATACACCATGAATACTGTCGTATTTGAGTAAGTGGGCCAATGTTCGCGCATCTGCCAAATCGTTGATGGCAACAACCTTTAAATGCGGATGTCGGTTCAAAAGCCGAAATAAGGTTCGACCGATTCTTCCGAAACCATTGATGCCAATCTTAATTTCTTTCATTTGGAACGGATTCGGTCAAAATTTCTTAGGATGGTTTTAGAGACTGTTTTGAAATAATCTTCGCTTTAATAGTCTAATCGATATGCTTATGTGCCTTATACGATGATCGTACCAATGCACCACTCTCAACATGTCGGAAGCCCATTTCAAGTCCGATTTGCTCGTATTTCTTGAATTGTTCAGGAAGGATGAATTCTTTTACAGGAAGATGTTTTTTAGAAGGTTGAAGATATTGTCCAATGGTAACTACATCGACATTGGCATTTCTGAGATTCTCCATGGTCTGGATGACCTCTTCTTCGAGTTCGCCTAGCCCCAACATAATGCCCGACTTGGTCCTTCTAGCGCCATTTGCCCTAAGATATCGAAGTACCTCTAGACTTCTCTCGTATTTGGCCTGTATGCGTACCTCACGGGTCAACCTTTTTACCGTTTCCACATTATGGGAAATGACCTCAGGCGAAACTTCCAAAATACGGTCTAAATGCCTTTCGATTCCCTGAAAATCTGGAATTAGGGTCTCTAGCGTTGTTTCAGGATTCATTCTTCGGATGGCCTTTACGGTTTCGGCCCAAATTATGGATCCCATATCCTTTAGATCATCCCTATCAACGGAAGTAACTACGGCATGTTTAATACCCATTATCTTTATCGAGCGAGCAACTTTTTCAGGTTCCGCCCAGTCCACATTTTCGGGTCTTCCGGTTTGAACGCCACAAAAACCACAAGATCTTGTGCAGATATTGCCCAAAATCATGAACGTAGCGGTACCCTCTCCCCAACACTCCCCCATATTGGGGCAACTTCCCGAGGTGCAAATTGTATGTAAATCGTACTTTTCGACAAGCCCTCGTAATTGGGTGTATTTTTTTCCTGTAGGAAGTTTTACACGCAACCATTTCGGTTTTCCCTTTGGTGGTTGAACACTCTGTATGGTATCGGTACTCATTGTAATCCGCAAATTATTTGGAAGAACGAATATACGATTTCAGTGGGCAGTGGCAGTATGCAGGAAGCAGTTTTAGTTTTGAGGATAAAAGATGTAATATCGTATGTATACTCGTGCCAAATGGAAATCCGAAATTTCTACTTGGTCTTTTTCCCCATGCCTTGATTCTCCCGAATTTTCATTTGGCACAAGTATACTTCCAACTGTTACGGCCTACTACTTACTTTTAATCGACTCGGCAAGTAGTTTTTTGGCCCGTAACAATTTGACTTTCACATTGTTCATCATAACTGAGCTCGTTGAAGTACCTCAGGTTGATTATCTCTTGATAATGTGGTTTCAACTTTTTGATGTGCTGCAATAAAGTAGCCAGGTTCTGTTTAATAATCAACTGGTCTTCCACAGTAGGTGCATCATCCAACACTTTCTTGATGACCTCATTGCTTCCCGTCGTTTCAAGAACATTTTTCTTCCTTTTGCGAATTAGGTCGATATGAACGTTCTTTGAGATAGTAATCAACCATGTCTTGAATTCATAGTTGTCATCGTAGGTATCGATTTTATCAAAAGCCTTTGAGAAAGTTTGAACCGTAATATCTTCAGCGTCGTTCTCGTTTTCCGTTCGTATCAATTGAAATCCATAGACACCGTTCCAAAAGTAATCTAACAGCTTGCTATACGCTATTTGGCTTCCTGATTTGGCGCTCTTTAATGTTTCTTGAAGACTTACTTTATCCAATAGGATAGTAAAAAATGTGAGTTTAAATATATAGAACTCGTCTTGAGTTATTATTTTACCTGCGAATTCGCATTTTACACCCTGATTTTGCCATTTTTAGCTTCCGTAGCTACGGCTATGCAACCAAAAAATGACTTCATCAGGGTGCAAAAGCCTTCATTCTCGGTTAGACTAGTTCATATCGGCAATCAATCCGATTTAATGTAATTGATTTGAAGCGTCCATTTGACAGTCTTGTTCATCCGGCATTTTTCCGCACATACCACAAGCTTGGCCATCTTTGTTCAAAAAGGGACTTTGGCTTGCGCAGGTACCCGCAAACTTACCATCTTTTTTCGACCAAATCTTGATTGCGATGCCAGCAACCGCTAGGCCCAAAAGTGCTATTGTTAACAATACTAACTTCATGGCACAAAGGTATAAAAAAAAGCCCTGTCCGTTTAAGGTGGACAGGGCTTTGAACAATTAGTTGTGTAAATTTTATTAGTAAGCGATGTTCGCTACTATATTTTCAACCGTAGGTGCATCATTGCCACCCTCTGGTTCTATGGTAATATAGCTCACGGCATGCTCTGCATAAGGCATGGCAAATAGTTTTTCTTTGTCGGTAGCTTGCTTGATGACACCTAAGTTGACCATTTCACCGTTTACCTCGGTCCACATCTGAAAACACTGGTTTTCAGGTAGGTTCGGCAAATTACTCACATTGATGTATGATAATTTTTTGACCGGATTTACATAAGCAACAGCCTTCAATTCTTTGGCTTTCGTATTTCCTTTAACATTGAATTTCTTGGTCTGAGGACTTTGAAGTACGATAAACTGGTTTCGAACATCTTCTAACTGCTCGCGCATATTTTCCTCCAAATCTTTGATTTTGTTGCTCACAATGATATTTTCTTGCTGCAGACTTTGGTTTTGGTCCCAGAAGAAATATGAGGCTCCTGCGAAAATCAGAACTGCAATACTGGCTGCAATACCATATCGGAAATAATTCTTTCTACCGACATTTTCGGCTTTTATAAGTGCCAAAATCTTCTCCTTCAAACCTTCGGGAGTCTTGATGGCGTGCAATTTCGCGTAAGCTTCTAAGTTATCTTGGAGCTCATCGTATGTCTTTCTGACTTCAGGGTACATCGCTATATAACGTTCTACCTGAAGTGCCTCTTGACCGTTCGTGTTGCCCAAAAGGTACCTTTCGAGTAGATCAGAGTCTAAGAATATTTTTATTTTTTCTTTCATTGTATCAGTGCATTTAAGTTTAGGACAAGCACGAATAGTATTATCGTAACATATATTTTCCTAAGTTCTCTCAGTCCGATTTTCAATCTAGATTTAATGGTGCCCAAGGGTATATCCAGCTCATCGCTAGCCTCTTGTTGCGTCATTCCTTGAAAAAAAAGTGCCTCTAAAACTATTTGGTACTTTTCTTCGATTTTCTCCAGATTCTCTCGAACGTCAATGAACTCGGGTCTGATGCTATTCACACCTAGATTATATACGTCTGAAACGTCTATTTGGATTTCTTTATCAGATTTTGTGTTTGCACTTCTCAGTTTATCGATGGCGGTGTTTCTGGTAATTCGAAACAACCAGGTGAAAAGCTTAGCTTTCGAAGAGTCGTAGGAATCTGATTTTTTCCAGATTTTTACAAAACTCTCCTGCAAAACATCTTGTGCAAGCTCTTCATTACGAACTACTTTGTTGGCAACACCGAATAAGGTATCTCCGTAATGTTCATAAAGAAGTGAAATCGCTTTCTCATCTCTATCTTGCAACAGTTCGACGATATGTTTTTCAAGTAGTGTGCTCATAGAATCAGATCGGGCGTAAAAATTGGGTGCAAAAGCATCCAAAGCCATAGTTTTCTCCGTATATAGCTAAACGCTAATTTATAAAATTGATTGTTATAGGTAGCGTTATCTCAAAATTTTAATTAGATAAATGTACAACTGGTAATTGTACATTTAGTTTTTGGTTAGTTTGGTTTGGTATAACCCTCGTTTGCACTGCGGACGAGGGTTATTTTATGATATTGACCTCTGGTGAGATTTCAATACCAAATTTATCCTTTACATCGGCAATTATGCGATAGGCCAGGTCTATTATTTCCTTGCCTGTGGCATTTCCGTGGTTTACCAATACCAAAGCTTGATTTTTATGAACCCCGGCATCTCCAAAGCGTTTCCCTTTATAGTCACATTGTTCTATCAACCAACCAGCAGGAATTTTATAAGCTTCTTCCGAGACCTTATAAAAAGGAGCCTCAGGATACGCTTTTGAAAAGATATCGAATTCAGATTTAGAAACCACAGGGTTTTTGAAAAAACTCCCGCTATTTCCCAAAATTTTTGGATCGGGCAATTTGCTTTTCCGAATGACGATTACTGCCTTCGAAATATCTTTTATGGTCGGTTCGGAAATCTCATTTTGCTCAAGTTCAGCTTCTATGTCCCCATATGAGGTATTCAGGCTATGGTTCTTTTTGCTTAGGTCAAGTGTCACTGAAGTAATGATATACTTCCCTTTACCTTCGTTCTTGAAAAAGGAGTCGCGATAACCAAATTCACAATCGGCTTTTGAAAAGGTATCGATTTCTTGAGTACCGATGTTCATAGCCCCACAGCTCACAAAAGTATCTCTCAGCTCCACCCCATAGGCACCGATGTTTTGAATTGGGGCGGTCCCGGTATTTCCCGGTATGAGCGACATATTTTCCAATCCTCCGTAGTCGCGTTCCAATGTCCAGAGAACTAATTCGTGCCAGTTCTCGCCGGCCATAACTTTTAGGGTGACAACATCTTCATTCTCTTCTACAATGGAAATTCCTTTTAAATTGATATGCAAAACAAGAGCATCGATATCACTGGTAATAAGTATATTGCTGCCCCCACTAATGATAAATTTTTCAGGATATTCTTCTAACCGCAATGCTTCCTTAAGGTCTTCTTCAGAATTGATCTCGGCGAAGTATTTGGCCCGTGAATCGATACCAAAAGTATTGTATGTTTTAAGGGATATATCTTGCAGGACTTCCATTAGCCTATATAACTCTTTAGGGCTTCCTTTAGTATATTGACCGCCCGTTTTAGACTTTCCTTTTCAAGGACGTAGGCTAACCGGATTTGATTCTTCCCTAAACCGGGAGTTGCATAAAACCCTGTAGCAGGGGCCACCATAATAGTTTCGTCATTGACCCTGAAATCTTCCAATAGCCATTGTGCGAAATCGTCCGCGTCCTCGATGGGAAGCTCAGCAATACAATAAAAAGCACCTTTTGGCCGTGCTACTTTGACTCCTTCGATTTTTTCTAACTCTTCGATCAGCAAGTTTCTTCTTGCCACATACTCTTCGATAACATCTTCAAAATAACTCTTAGGTGTTTCCAAGGCCGCCTCTGAAGCTATTTGTCCGTAAGTGGGAGGAGACAATCGGGCCTGGGCAAATTTTAAAGCGGTTTTGATGACTTCCTCGTTTTTTGATACTAAGCAACCAATTCTAGCTCCGCACATACTATATCGTTTAGAAACGGAATCAATAACTATTGCATTCGCATTCAATCCTTCTTCCTGTAAAATGGAATAATGCTCAATGCCATCATAGGCAAACTCACGATAGACTTCGTCGGCAATCAAGAAAATATCATGCTTTTGAACAAGGCTCGCCAATTTTTGGATCTCTTCATTGCTATAAAGATATCCGGTGGGGTTACCCGGATTACAAATAAGGATGGCCTTCGTTTTTGAGGTAATCAGGGTTTCAAGATTTTCGATTGGTGGCAACGCAAAATTGTCCTCCAAGTTTGAAACAACAGGTACGACCTTAATTCCCAAAGCAGTTGAAAAACCATTGTAATTGGCGTAAAAAGGTTCGGGAATGATGATTTCATCGCCCGCATCGGCAATACTTCCCATCGCAAATGACAGCGCCTCTGAACCGCCGGTGGTTACAATGATATCTTTGGCTTCTACAATAATTTGGTTTTTGGCATAGTAGGCCGCAATTTTTTCGCGATAGGTTTCTGATCCTTCGGTTCTGCTATAGGCCAATACTTCGATATCGTTGTTTTTCACCGCATCCAAGGCAATCCGGGGTGTTTTAATATCCGGTTGCCCAATATTGAGATGTAAAACGTTTACCCCTTTCTTTTTGGCTTCTTCCGCAAAAGGCACCAATTTTCGAATCGGGGATTGGGGCATGGCCAGCCCTTTTTGTGAAATTGATGGCATGTTCGGCTTGTTTATAACAGTCTCTGGCAAAAATGGGGAATCAAACGGAGCAAAACAATAAACGGCCTTGTTAATTAGTTCATCGAAAATATGTTAATTAACAAACCCTTGAGCGTATTTGTTGGCTATCTTTAAGTATATAAGTGAGTTGACAATGAAATCCCTGCTAGCATATATCACAATTTTAATTTTCTGCATACCATTTTTTGGCAGCGCACAGTCTTATTCGTTACCGACAGGACAGAAACATCAAAAAATAAAGTTTCAACTAATAAACAATCTTATTGTTATGCCTATCGAGGTAAACGGAACCAAACTTTCGTTTATTCTAGATTCAGGGGTGAGCAAACCCATTTTATTCAATTTATCAGATCAAGACGAGGTTCAAATTAACAATGTTTCCGAAGTTACTATAGAAGGATTGGGTGAAGGTGAACCTATAAAAGCACTTAGCTCTAGGGGCAATTCTTTCGAACTGAAAAATATCAAAAATGATAACCAACAACTTTACGTAGTCCTGGATCGCGATCTGAATTTTTCACCTGCACTTGGCATTCCGGTGCATGGCATAATTGGTTATGATCTTTTTAGGGATTTTGTTGTCGATATCAATTACTCTTCGAAGACAATTAAATTTCACGATCCGGGCAAGTTCAAATATAAAATCGATAAAAAGGCTGAAACATTGCCCATTTCAATTCTCAATAGTAAGGCCTATGTGGAGGGGCAACTTTTTCTAAAGGAAGAAAATGAAGTGCCGGTCAGATTATTGGTCGATACCGGAAGTAGTGATGCTATTTGGCTTTTTGAAGACGAGGCTATCGACCTGCCAGAGAAGAATTATGACGCCTTTTTAGGCGAAGGTCTCAATGGAAGTATTTTCGGAAAACGCACCAAAGTGAAAAGTATTAATCTGGGCTCATTTGCGCTGCAAGATGCGAAAGCGGCATTTCCTGATATGCGATCTTTTGGTTCCACAAAGAATTTGGGCAATCGCAATGGAAGTATCGGGGGTGAGATACTCAAAAGATTCAACATTATTTTCGACTACCCGAACAATAAAATGACCTTTAAGAAAAATGGCAACTACAAAAAGCCCTTCTACTATAATTTAAGCGGTATTACGATTCAACACAATGGTCTACGATATGTCTCAGAAAGTATTGCCGATGGTAGGGGAGTAGTGAAAAGTGAAGACCGCAATTTTGGTGATGTTCGAATTTTGCTTGAGAACAGAACTAAATTGAGCATGGTACCCGAAATTGTGGTTTCAGGAATCAGGGCGGGGAGCCCCGCTCATGAGGCCGGCCTGCGCGAGGGCGATGTCGTACTTGCGGTCAATGGGAAAAAGATACATCGGTACAAGTTGCAAGAGATAATGCATATGCTCGACGAACAAGAAGGAAAGAAGGTGAGAGTGATGATCGAACGAGCGAACAATGATCTGCAATTCTCTTTTACGTTAAAGAAATTATTTCGCCCGATACCTTAATGATAGGAGTTATACTCCTGCCAAATGGAAATCCGAAATTTCTACCCCGAGGCTAGCTCGGGACAGGCTTGGTCTTTTCCCCCATACCTTCGTTAAAATTTATCGCCATAGCTGAGGCTTTTGCCAATGCGCCAGCTGGCTCGTTCGCTAAAAATGTCTGCAAGACATTTTCTTAACGCTCCGCCCTGCCTTGGTATGATGCCTTGATTCTCTCGAATTTCCATGTGGCACGAGTATATATAAAAGTAAAAAGCCCTGACGACTTGCCAGGGCTTTTTACTTTTATAGAAAAATGTTATTTATTTTCCTTCCGGAGCTTTGATTTCTCCTTTGATTTTCAAAACTTTTGTCGGAGTATCTGCATTTGAAATAACCGTAATGGCCTTTCTGATAGGTCCGACTCTATTCGTGTCATATTTAACTTGGATCTCACCAGTCGCTCCCGGTAAAATAGGATCTTCTGGTTTTTTTGGGATAGTACATCCACAACTTGAGCTAACCTTGCTGATTATCAAAGGTGCATCACCGGTATTTGTGAATTCGAAGACGCGAACACCATCCGCACCTTTCGCAATCTCACCGTAATCTACAGTCTCCGTTTTAAACTCGATTTTGGCAGCAGCATCTTGAGCGGTAAGGGTCATTCCCATTAGGCCAACAAATAATACAAGTGCTATTTTTCTCATCATGTTTCAGTTTTGGGTGAATCTCAAATGTAAATCTTTTGCGATGAACGTCCAAAATTCTTTTGTTATATACTAACGTTACTTATTTTTGTTTCGTACTTATTTTTCGGCGAATTGCCCGTAGATCCGATATTTTAACATATCGTTCAGAACAGTTTTTTTAATGCCGGTACTCAATAACCAAAAATCGTTCCAAAAAATGGAGATTCCGTCGAAATACAACCCAAATAAGGTAGAAAACCATTGGTACGACTACTGGATGCAAAACGGGTATTTCCACTCCGAACCCGATGAGCGCGAGGCCTATACGATTGTAATACCCCCGCCAAACGTTACGGGCGTACTGCACATGGGCCATATGCTCAATAATACCTTACAAGACGTTTTGACCCGTAGGGCCCGCCTGATGGGCAAAAATGCCTGTTGGGTGCCGGGTACGGATCATGCTTCTATTGCCACTGAGGCGAAAGTGGTGGCAAAATTAAGGGAGCAAGGAATCAATAAATCGGATATTTCTCGAGCAGACTTCTTGAAACATGCTTGGGAATGGAAAAAAGAGTACGGGGGCGTCATTTTGGAACAATTGAAGAAATTGGGCTGTTCATGTGATTGGGAGCGCACGGGTTTTACCATGGATGACAATATGTCTGAGTCCGTTATCAAGGTTTTTATCGATTTATATGATAAAGGATTGATTTACAGAGGATACCGCATGGTCAATTGGGATCCTGAAGCACAAACGACCCTATCTGATGAAGAGGTTATTTATGAGGAAAAACAAGGCCTTTTATATTATATCAAATACCAAATTGCTAATGAAGATGGCTCCCTTTCTGAGGAAGGGCAAAAGGAGGCCGTGACGATCGCGACTACCCGACCGGAAACAATTTTGGGCGATACGGCAATTTGTATCAACCCCAACGATGAACGATTTCGGCATTTGAAAGGTAAAAATGCCATTGTACCTATTTGCAATCGTGTTATTCCCATAATCGAAGATGAATACGTCGATGTTGAATTTGGCACAGGTTGTTTGAAAGTTACTCCCGCTCATGATATCAATGATAAAGAGTTGGGCGAAAAGCATAATCTTGAGACCATCGATATTTTCAATGCGAATGCTACCTTGAATTCTTTCGGATTGCATTTCGAAGGCCAGGATCGTTTTGTCGTTCGAAAAGCCATTTCCAAAGAATTGGAAGAAAAAGGACACTTGGTCAAGACGGAAAACTATATCAATAAAGTTGGCACTTCAGAACGCACGAAAGCCATCATAGAGCCAAGACTGTCAGATCAGTGGTTCTTGAAAATGGAAGACTTGGTCAAACCTGCCATCAAAGGGGTTTTGGAAACCGACGACATAAAGTTCTTCCCCAAAAAGTTTGAGAACATGTACCGACATTGGATGACCAACATCCGAGATTGGAATATTTCTCGCCAATTGTGGTGGGGCCAACGCATTCCCGCTTATTACTACGGAGACGGACAAAATGATTTCGTTGTTGCCGAAAGCGTCGAAGAGGCTTTGGCTCTCGCAAAATCCAAATCCCAAAATCCAAATCTCAAATTGGAAAATTTAAAACAAGATGAGGATGTCGTCGACACCTGGTTCTCATCTTGGCTTTGGCCCATGACCGTTTTCAATGGCATTTTGGAACCCGATAACAAAGACATCAACTATTATTATCCGACTAGTGATTTGGTAACTGCACCGGATATCATTTTCTTTTGGGTTGCGCGAATGATTATTTCGGGCTATGAATATCGTGAAGAACGACCTTTTAAGAATGTTTATTTCACGGGAATAGTTCGTGACAAACAGCGTAGAAAAATGTCGAAATCTTTGGGGAATTCGCCCGATGCCCTAAAATTAATCGAAGATTATGGAGCAGATGGCGTTCGGGTCGGTCTACTTCTAAGTTCGGCCGCTGGCAATGATCTGATGTTCGATGAAGATCTGTGCCAGCAGGGTAAAAATTTTTCCAATAAAATATGGAACGGTTTCCGATTGGTAAAAGGGTGGGAGGTCGCTGACATTCCACAGACTGAATCTGCAAAATTGGGAATCGAATGGTTTCATTCAAAATTCAGCCAAACTCTTGCCGAGATCGAAGATCATTTTAGCAAATACAGAATTTCCGATGCCTTGATGGCCACCTATAAATTGGTTTGGGACGATTACAGCTCCTGGCTTCTGGAAATCGTAAAACCAGCTTACCAGCAACCGATCGATAAAACTTCCTATGATGCGGTTATTAGCATATTGGAGCAAAATCTAAAATTGCTCCACCCATTTATGCCTTTCTTGACCGAGGAAATTTGGCAACACATTGCTGAACGTTCTCCGGGGGAAGCCTTAATAGTTTCCAAGTGGCCGACTGTGGAGAAAGTGGATTCCAATTTAATTCAAGATTTTGATTTTGCCGCCGAGGTTATTTCTGGTATTCGAAACATCCGTAAGGAAAAGAATATTCCGATGAAGGAAGCCTTGGAAGTTTCTGTATTGAACGAAGAAAAGGTTTCAAATGAGTGGGATACGGTTATCTGCAAATTGACCCATGTTTCTAACATTTCATATGTTGACGTCGCGGTAGAAGGTGCCTTGACCTTTCGGGTAAAGAGCAACGAGTATTTTATTCCAGTTGGTGGAGCAATCGACATTGAAACCGAGATCCAAAAAATTCAAGAAGAATTAGAATACACAAAAGGTTTTTTGATATCGGTTCAAAAGAAACTTTCAAACGAACGTTTTGTACATAATGCCCCAGAGCAGGTTGTAGCTATCGAAAAGAAAAAAGCCTCCGATGCTGAAGCGAAGATCGAAACTTTGGAAAAGAGTTTGGCTAGTTTGGGATAGGAACCAGCAGTTGTAAACTGGTGGTAGTGGTACTTATTCGAGGAACCAGAGCTAGGGCCTTTTAACTCCTACAGGGCTGAAAATGCTCTTAACTTAGCAATATTTGCTCTTATCAAGAACTGGCAAAGTTTTTGCCAAGGATTCTTAGCATTCTTTTATCTTAGCCAAAAAATGGAAATATTACCATTAGATCAAGAGTTAAGGGAAAAGAAAAATAGCCTAAGAGAATTAGAAAAGATTTCCTTCCGAGTTTTGCAATATCTACCAAACGTGTTAAGTGGTTTAAAGAAAAAAATGGCTATCGCATACATTCTTCGCTAATTGCGGGAACTACAAAGTACATTCGACCCATAAATCAAAGACTTTTTATTTACTCCTATGCCGATTTTCAGAATAAATTCGATGATTTTGAGAAAATCATCGAGAAATTAAAGCATAGAAGTAGCAGTTGGGATAGCTCAGAAAAGTTATTAATAGATAGTGTCATATACACTATACAGCAATCCATAGGTGCTGGGTTCGATTTACTGGTAAATCCTAATAGTGCCAGAAAGCATTTAGGCAATAGATTCGAGGAATTAATTCGATGTATTTTTAGTGAAATGGGAATATCTAACAGTAAAACGGTACTTAAGATTCCTTATTCGACAGAAAAAGGAACGAAAGGTTATGGCTCTAGTTTATTACTGCGTTGATAAATACAATTTTATTGACTTGGGCATTTAAAGGCCAATGTTCGGTTTGGGCTAAAGCCCGGCAGGTGCTTTTTCCATTGCCACGGCTTTTAAGCCGTGGCAATGGAATTGGAAAATCGATTTTTCAGTTGCTCCCGGATTTATCCGGGAGACGAATTTGACCCTGTTAACCGGGCTTTAGCCCAAAACCCGTAATACCGAACCAATAACCATAGGGCTTTCAGGAATCATAGCTATTTTA
>QIJL01000194.1 GCA_003232435.1 Flavobacteriales bacterium
GTCTATTTAGAAAAAAAATATTTGGAGGCCGTAGATCTGGTGGTCGAAGACGAAAGGGCAAATTTGGACGAGCTGATAAAGCTGGTAGATAGGGAAATCAATAATTTACCTTCAAAATGCAAACGTATATTTTTGCTCAATAAAAAAGATGGATTGACCCACACGGAAATTTCAGAATACCTTGACATTTCTATAAAAACAGTTGAGGGCCACATGACCAGGGCTTTTAAGATTCTGGGGCAAAAATTGGGAGCGAGGGTCAAAGCAATATTTTTCTTGTTGTTTGATTTTAAAGCACGGATTAATACATTGGATCTAAAATAAACGTTCAATACAAAAAAAGGGATGCAATTTGCACCCCTTTCGCCAAATTAGCCATCCCCCGAAAAACACATTAAACAAATCGTTAAGTATTGATTTATTAGTGAGACTCGATTTTGAGGAGTCCGCCAAAGGCGGACGAACTCAAAATTGTTAGTTGAACTAACCCTGCTTTTTCAGCGGGGTCTGGGTTTAATACCTCGTCCGCCTTTGGCGGACGATTCCTATTAATGGGTCCAGGGCTTGCCCTGGGGTTTAGCCTTTTACTGTTCTAAACAATTTATTCGTGTATTTGTGGCAAAAAAAAAGCACTAGATAAACTCAAACAAGAGTATGCGTTTGCCCTAGCTGCCAGCTAATGTTATAAATTAATTGCCAAAATTATTGGTATCTTTGAATAAGAAAATGAAAATTATAGCTTAATGATTTTTGGCATACCATTTAATAAAAAAGGTTTTTCCGAACAAGAAATAAACAAACTTGGCAATGCTATAATATACCTTTCTAATAAGATTCCCGCTTTATCTAAAACTCAATGTCTAAAACTTCTATATTACTTAGACGAATTTTCAATTAAAAAATTCGGCATTCCTTTATTGGGTTTAAAATATGAAATATGGCAGTTCGGTCCGGTTTCCCAAGATATTTTTGTTGAGTTAACCGAGCTTCCTAAAATGTTATCTGAATATATTACTACCCAGTCAGAGATCTTACCTAACGGTTATGTAATGGTTAAGATTTCTTCAAAAAAGGAATTCAACGATGGTGAATTTTCGGATAACGACCTTTTTATCATTGATTATGTAATTGATAATTATGGTGGAAAGAATGCAACTGAATTGTCTGATTTAACCCATCAAGCAGGGTCATTGTGGCATCAAATAGCTGAAGAAAAAGGATTGTTAGAACTTTTTGAAAATAACATTATCAGAACATCTAACTATCATATTGATTTCACGAGACTTTTGGATGATGAAAAGAAAAAGATCTATATAGATTATATCGAGAATTCCAGTTTACTTAGACCCTATAATGTTTGATTTATTTAGCATTATTTATTTTACACCGTTCTATTTCCCAAATGGCAAGAGTTCTCCAAAAAACAAGTATTTCATACCTATACATGAAGATAAAAACGGTTCTGTCATTTTTGCATACTTACCTACTTCTCAAGATTTTGTTCCTGAAAAATATCTGAAACATGGGTGTATTGAAGTTGTTGAGAGCAATATCAGCTGTTACCTTTTTTTAAAAAACACAATTATTACCGATTGTGGTTTTTTCTTTCCTTTCAACACGTTTGTTTATGCTTATCAGATGAACGAGTTTTCAAAGGAAATCATGATGGAGGTTTACAAAAATGAAAACGTAGATTTTAAGGTGGTTGGCAAATTAAGCAATAAAGAGAGGTATAACCTTATAGAATGTCTAATTCAGTCTCCCTTTGTAAAGAGAAAAATTAAAAAGTTTCTTGGTCAAATAAAGCCATAATCATCCATTTACAGAACAGTATGGTCATCTTGTAAATTACTGACACAGCAATATTTCCATTCCATAGAGCCTTAGCTCATGAATTCGTTCAATTCCAACTTCATGTTGCTCAGTATAAACCTGAGTTCGATTAATAATCTAGATGGTGCATTAAGTAAAACGGTGAAAATCATTGATCTGTCATTTCGACAGAGCGAAGTATGAGCCCTTCGATTCCGCTCAGGACAGGCTCCAAAGAGAAATCCCGACAGGTTGAGATTCCTCCTCATAAGCTACGTTTAGGTATTTTCAATCAAAAAATATTTTGATTTCAATAACGTTCGGAATGACAATTTCCCCAAAGAAATAAACATAACGTGTTGACATACAAATACATATTAACCGAACTCAGGTTATAAACTAACCTGATATAATTTATTCTCTGGGAAGCTTCGGGATTGCCTTGATAAAGAAAAAAATAAATTCGTCAATTCCGTCAACTTATTTCATAACGATCCCTAAACTTCAAAAGAACCTCTTTCGGTTTCAACGTAATCAAAGGATTGATCTCTACCTGTTCAGCCTCGGTCTGTATACGGTACTTTTTAATTATCAGCGCAACCGTAAATATCATTTCGAACATTGCAAAATTATTTCCAATACACATTCGTGGGCCAGCTCCAAAAGGAAAGTAATAATCTGAAAAATCTTTCTTGTTGGCAGGGTCAAAACGTTCGGGCATAAACTTGTTCGCATCTTCCCAATAATCGGGATGGCGGTGCAATTCGTATATGTTCATCAGCCAAACAGTATTCTTTTTGTATGCATATCCGTTTAGGGTATCATTGCCCAAACTTGCCCTATCGAAAAAATAAGCTGGTGGAAATAGCCGCATCGACTCTTCAATACATTGTTTTGCATAACGCAATTTGCCCAACTGCGATATATGATCGTTGTTATCAAAATCAATCGAGTCAACCTCTTTGAACAACTTTTCTTGAATATGGGTATGCTTGGCCAACAATAACAGTGTAAAACTTAGTGCATTGGCCGAGGTTTCATGACCCGCGGTAAATAGAATAAGAACCTTATCTATCAACTGTTTTCTAGGCATAGAAGTACCATCTTCGTATCGTGCCGCCAATTACATATCCAATAAATCGTCTTTTTCCTCACCAGAATCAATCCTTTCTTGAATGATGCCGTTCAAAAGATGTGCCTCTTCGCTCTGTTTTAAATGTTCTCTTATCTCTCCTTTCAAATGAAACCACCATTTTAAATAGGGCAGGCGCATTTCCTTAATCAGCATTTTTTGATTGCCAATGGTAATATGCTTAAGTTTTTGTATTCTATCAGGAATATTGTCTGCACTGAAAAGTGACTGAGCCACTACCTGAAAAGCCAAATCGCCCAATAGGGGGAAAACATCTTGTTTCTCATCTGATTTTAGTGATTTCAATTCTGTTTGAATGGCTCGGTACATAATTTGAAATAGGCCCTCTAATTTTTTCTTATGAAAAGCGGGTTGTATCATTCTACGGTGCACACGCCAAAATTCCCCATTCGAGGTCAACAAACCTTGACCAATGTATTTTCCCAGATCTTTGGCCTGTAAATCTGATTTGTTGTAATTCTTTTGGTTTTTTTTAAAAATGTATTTTATTGATGTCGCATCACGAGTCAAAATCCATCGGCTGCCCCGGACCCAAATCTATTTTAAAGGTGTCGCCATATTTTTCGAAATTTTCATGATGAAAGGGCAAAGGATTTTCTAGAATGCGCTTCCTATTCTTTAGAACGGTATAGCAGGAAATGGCAGGAACCTTATTCATCAAAACAACCCAGGTTGTGCTTCGCCTTTTATTCTTCCTAAATGTTTGTAAGCAAGTTCGGTAACTTCCCTGCCCCTTGGGGTGCGCATGATAAAACCCTGTTGGATCAAAAAGGGTTCGTAGACTTCTTCAATGGTCTCGGCACTTTCTGAAACCGCGGTAGCGATAGTGGTAATCCCTACGGGTCCGCCTTTAAATTTATCGATCAAGGTGGTCAGAATTTTGTTGTCCATTTCATCCAATCCGTGGGCATCGACGTGAAGTGCCTTCAACCCGTATTTAGAAATTTCCATATCGATATTGCCATTCCCTTTTATCTGGGCAAAGTCACGAACCCTTCGCAAAAGGGCGTTACAGATTCTTGGAGTTCCCCGACTTCTACCTGCAATTTCAATAGCGGCATCGTTGGTAATGGGTACTTTCAAAATTTCCGAGCTGCGTTGCACTATAGTAGAAAGTAGTTCGGTATCGTAATATTCCAATCGGCTTGAAATTCCAAAACGTGCCCGCATGGGCGCGGTCAAAAGTCCGGATCGAGTAGTCGCCCCGATTAAGGTAAACGGATTCAGATTGATCTGCACCGATCTTGCGTTCGGGCCGCTCTCGATCATGATGTCGATTTTATAATCTTCCATGGCGGAATAGAGGTATTCTTCCACAATCGGACTTAATCGATGGATCTCATCAATGAATAGAACATCGCGTTCATCTAGGTTGGTCAACAGCCCCGCAAGATCGCCCGGCTTATCCAATACGGGGCCAGAGGTGACCTTAATTCCCACTCCAAGTTCATTGGCAAGAATATGGGCAAGTGTAGTTTTACCCAGACCGGGAGGGCCATGGAACAAAGTATGGTCCAAAGCTTCATCCCGTTGGTTGGCAGCTTCAACGAAAACTTTTAGATTATCGAGTATTTGCTCCTGGCCAGTAAAATCATCAAACGAAATGGGACGCAACGCCCTCTCGATATCAAGTTCGGCTTGGGAGAAATCATCTCCGGTTGGATCCAGGTTTTCGTTCATAGATTCAAAGATAGGGGAAAATGGGCTATTGCGAATAGACCCCAGTGTCCCGCTAGAGGCGAGGCACCTCCCCTTGAAAAAAGGGGAGGAGCCACAATCGTTCAATCTCTAATAATAAAGTAAATAATTTGTAATTTCAATCCATGCAAAAAAATAATTACTCCCCAGGTATTCTTCAATACATACCTTTTTTCTATGTCATATGGTCTGATGATTTGGTCACAGCTTCTGAACTAAACGTGGTTCAAAAAGCCATTGCAGAAGATGATAGTCTCTCAAAGGAAGAGCAGAGACAACTCCAGTCTTGGCTAAATCCCAAGAACCCTCCTTCAGACAAAGAATTGAAAAGTTGGAACCATATCGTTTCGAATTCCAGTGTAAAATTAGTAGAAAGTGAAACTTACCCGTTGGCTACTTTTAGTCAAAAGGTAGTTTGTCAATATCACGAGGTCTGTCCGTTCAACGAAAGTCTGAAAGATATAGAAGTCAACTTGGGCATTCAACCAAACCATTACAATCATCTGTTCGATGTGGAGGTAGTTCATGAAAGTACTTCTGACTT
The DNA here is from genome assembly GCA_003232435.1 of Flavobacteriales bacterium. Classification (GTDB taxonomy): domain Bacteria; phylum Bacteroidota; class Bacteroidia; order Flavobacteriales; family Flavobacteriaceae; genus Aurantibacter_A. The sequence continues at coordinate 5,208 of QIJL01000194.1, forward strand.
TTATGGTGCTTCAGAAATCGATGTATTGCTAAAAGGTAAGCATGCCAAGGTAGTTGATGACTTCAGGGCAGTTTTACAGGATGATATTTTCAGGTGGGATATCCACAGGAATAAGGAGCAATTTCGGGAAGTCGTATTGAACCAAGTCAAATTTTTGGCTGAAAAAGGATACGGGGCGCTTGCCTACCCGGAAGCCTATGGTGGAACAGGAAATATGGAAGGCTATGCGTATATGTTCGAAAATATGATGTACGTTGATGGAAGCTTGACCATAAAATTCGGAGTGCAATTCGGACTTTTTGGCGGAAGCATTCAAAAACTGGGAACCAAAAAGCATCACGATGCATATTTAAAGGAGACAGGAGCGGCTAAATTATTGGGCTGCTTTGCCATGACCGAAACGGGCCATGGATCTAATGTACGAGGTATTAAAACAACCGCAACTTATGACAGGGCAACCGATAGTATCATCATTCATACACCCGGAAAAAACGATAACAAAGAATATATCGGAAACGCCTTGCATTCAAAAATGGCCTCGGTCTTTGCCCAACTTATCGTCGATGGAAAAAATGAAGGGGTGCATGCAATTCTGGTTTCGCTTCGTGATGAAAACCAAGAGTTTCCAGGAATTACAATTGAAGACAATGGTTACAAATTAGGGCTGAATGGTATCGACAATGGAAAAATTTGGTTCGATCAGGTTTCCGTTCCAAGGGGAAACCTATTGAATAGATACGGCGAAATAAGAAACGACGGTTCGTATCATTCAGATATCAAGAATGCGAGCAAAAGATTCTTTACCATGTTGGGTACTTTGGTCGGT
>QIJL01000387.1 GCA_003232435.1 Flavobacteriales bacterium
CGAATCAGCCTCTTGAATACTTGGCTCGTTTTGGTTGCTTTGATCTATATCAAACCCCGAGATCTTGTTAGAAAATTCCGAAAAAAGGGTTTTAAACGTTTCTTTTATGAAGACTTTTTACATAGTGGCGATTCCCCTGCAAAAAAAGCTTTTTCAATTGCTCTTGGCACTTTTATCGGACTAACCCCACTATGGGGCTTTCATACTGTTCTCGTGCTTTCGCTTGCCGTTCTATTTAAGTTAAACAAAGTCATCGCCTTTGCTTTTTCAAACGTTAGTATGCCGCCCTTGATTCCGTTCGTGGTCTATTTGTGTTTGCAGACAGGGGCGTTTATTACAGGCAACGAAATTAGCTTTTCACTGAACGATATAGGGCAAAACTTTGCCGTCATCAAAAATTTACAGACCTATATTATTGGCAGTTTTGTACTGGCCATTTCATTTGCTATTCTATTCGGGTTCTTAGGTTATATCGTTCTTTTACGCTTCAATCGAAAAAATATACGTGTCAGCAATGGGTAGATTTCTCCATGGATTGTATGAATGGGTAAAATACCACCGGTGGTCAAGTGCTTTGTTGCTTTTGGCGTTACTGGCCGGATTGGGCTTTTTGGCCTCCCGCATCGAGTTCGAAGAGGATATTTCAAAACTGATTCCCGTAAACAAAGAAGTCGAAGAGCTACAAAAGGTATTGAAATCGGTCAACTTTGCAGATAAGATCATTGTAAATATCCAAAGGGGTAAAAATGGCAACACGGCCGACCTTATCGAATATGCTTCCCGATTTTTAGATAGTATAAACGCCACTTCTTCTGAATATATTCAAAGTATTCAAGGTAAAATCGAGGACGAAGATGCCATAAACTCCATTGATTTTATATATCAAAATCTGGCCTTGTTCTTGGAGGAACCGGACTATGAAACCATTGCCCAAAAGCTACATCGAGACAGTATTTCTGCAATTACCAAAGAGAACTATAAAACCCTGATCTCGCCCACGGGCATCATCGCCAGGGAAACTATTTTAAAAGACCCCCTTGGTCTATCTTTCATCGCCATGAAAAAATTGCGGCAATTGAGCTTTGGGGAAGGTTTTGTGCTCAAAGACGGGTTTCTCTTGAGCAAAGACGAACAGAATGTTCTGCTTTTTATCAGTCCGGCTTTCGAACCGAACGATACGGCCAATAATGAGCCCTTTGCCGATAACCTCTACGATCTTCAAAATAGTTTGAACAGTTCCTTTCAAGATAAAGTCAAAGGGGAATATTTCGGTGGTGCCCTGATTGCCGTTGCCAATGCCAAACAAATAAAAAAGGATATTCGATTTACGGTGGGTATTGCCTTGACGTTACTGCTTTTTATTCTTATCCTATTTTATAAAAAGCTGGCCCTACCCCTGATTCTTTTTACCCCAACACTAATCGGCGGACTACTCGCCGTTGCCATTTTGTATTTAATTCGTACCAAAGTATCGGCCATTTCGTTGGGCATCGGTTCGATATTACTAGGTGTGACTTTGGATTATTCCCTTCATATCTTGACACATATCAGAAACGGCAATTCAGTCAAACGACTTTATAAAGATGTGGCTCCGGCAATTTTGATGAGCAGTCTTACAACGGCTTCCGCATTTTTGTGTCTGTTGTTTTTACAATCTCAAGCTTTGCAAGATCTTGGAATTTTCGCTGCTATAAGTGTTCTTGGAGCATCGGTATTTGCCTTACTTTTTATTCCGCAGGTATATAAAACATCAGAAGAAAAAATAAATCGAAAAACTTTTCTGGATCGTTATGCGTCTTATGATTTCCATAAAAACAAATGGGCCATCGGGCTAATTGCGGCACTTCTGGCAATTAGCGCATTTACATATTCAAAAGTGGTTTTTGATAAAGATATCGCCAAACTCAATTACGAACCCGAAGATCTGATCGCTGCCCGCCAAAGATTGGATGCTATTACGAATATCGAATCGAAATCGATATACCTTGCCGCTTATGGCGATAATCTTGAAAAGGTGCTCGCGACCAATGATGAACTTAATCAAAAACTTGAAACTTTAAAAAAGGAAAACAAGATCATCGATTATAGTGGAGTCGGGGGATTGGTTCATTCCCAAGAAACCCAAAAGAAAAAACTGGATTTCTGGAAGCAATTTTGGAATGCCGAAAAAATCAGTTCTGTAAAAAACAATTTAATCAACAGTGGAAACGAACTTGGATTCAAACCTGAAACTTTCAATGGGTTTTATGGATTATTGAATTCCGAATTCAGGCCATTAAAAATGGAAGATTTTAAAGCGCTCAATACCATTCCTATTGAAGATTACATCAATTCCGAAAATGGTTTTACTACCATCAATTCACTGATCAAGCTGGATTCTACTCAAGTTCAAGCAGTTAATGAAGCTTTCCAAAATGTTCCGAATACGGTTTTAATAGACCGGCAAGGGGTAAACGAAACTTTCTTAGGCAATCTTAAAAACGATTTCAATCGTCTGATCGGCTATTCCGTTCTGGCCGTTCTACTGCTGCTGTTTTTATACTACCGCAGTTTTTCGTTGACCTTGGTCACCACCCTACCCATATTTTTGACCTGGTTTATAACAGTCGGAATTATGGGCTTTCTAAATATTCACTTCAATATATTCAACATCATTGTCTGCACCTTTATTTTCGGGTTGGGAGTCGATTACAGCATTTTCATGACCAACGGATTGCTAGCAGAACTCAAGACCGGGGAACGCACCTTGCCAACGCATCGAACCTCGATCATTCTTTCCGTGATCACGACGATTTTAGGGGTCGGGGTCTTGATATTCGCGAAACATCCTGCGTTGTATTCGATTTCAGCGGTTTCATTGATTGGCATCCTTTCCGCAGTTGCAATTGCTTTTACTTTGCAACCGCTACTGTTCAGATTATTTATAGGAAGCAATAAAAAAAGGCCCATTTCGTTGAGGGTTTTGATTCATTCGACACTTTCTACTACCTATTACGCCTTGGGCGGAATCGTTTTTTCGCTCATCAGTACCATCCTCATCAAAATCATTCCGATCAGCAAAAAAATAAAGATGGACTGGTACCATCGTGCCGTTTCAAAATTTTTGAAATCGGTATTGTACAGCAATCCGTTTGTGAAGAAAAAAGTAATAGACCCAAGCGAAGAAACTTTTGAAAAACCAGCAATGATCATTGCCAATCATGCGTCGGCCCTCGATTCACTGACCATCGGCATGCTGCATCCGAAGATTATATTTTTAGTCAACGATTGGGTCTACAATTCCCCGGTATTTCGATTCGCGGCGCGATTGGCCGAGTTCTATCCCGTTTCTCAGGGTATCGAAAATAGCCTGCCACATTTACAAAAGAAAATCGACCAAGGTTATTCTTTAATGGCCTTTCCGGAAGGCACTCGTTCCGATACCAACAAGATCAAAAGATGGCATAAGGGTGCTTTTTATCTTGCCGAACAATTAAAATTGGACGTGCTCCCGATTCTCATCCATGGAAATTCAGAAGTCCAGCCCAGAGGAAGCATCGTCATTCGTGACGGTAGTATCACAGTAAAAATCTTGGATAGGATTTCCTATTCGGATAAATCTTTTGGAGAGACCGACCGTCAGCGCACCAAGCAGATCGGAGCCCATTTTAGAGCGGAATTCGAAAAATTCAAGGACGAAATCGAGAATCCTTCCTATTATCAAAAAGCCCTTTTCGAAGAATTCCGATATAAAGGAAATGACATCTACAAAGCTGTAAGACAGGATTTTAATAAACAAAAGTCCTCCTATAAAAAAATCTTCGATACCGTAGAAAACAAAGCGAAGATTGTTAATCTTTCGCAAGATTACGGTCAGCTGGATATTTTGTTGTCTATGGATTCGGCCGATCGGAAAATCCATTCCCATTATCCCGAAGAAGAAATACGAAAGATGGTGTTAAATAGTTTTACGGCCCAATATCGGGGGAAAATTTCGGTCTATGATTCCGTAGAAAAAGCTATGGAACAAAAACCCGATGTCTTGATCATGGATACTTCCGATTTTGAGATACAAATACCGAAAATAAGCGATGAAATAACTACCTTGATTCTTCTAACGCACGGCACTAAATCGGATAACCCAACAATGGCCGATTTCGGTTTCAAAAAAACAGTTACACAAGATAAATTGATGATTTGGCAAAGATAAAAGGGCATTACGATATCGTAATCATTGGTAGTGGCATGGGCGGACTCGTCGCTGCCAACATTTTGGCGCGAGAAGGTCGAAGCGTCTGTGTATTGGAAAAGAACAACCAATTCGGGGGCAATCTTCAGACCTTTGTTAGAGACCGAACTATTTTCGATACCGGCGTGCATTATATCGGCGGACTTTCAAAAGGCCAAAATCTGTATCGATATTTCGATTATCTGGGAATTTTGGAAGGCCTAGAGTTAAAGAAATTAGACAAAGACGGTTTCGATATCATCACTTTTGACAATGATGACATCGAATATCCGCACGCCCAGGGGTACGATAATTTCCAAAAGAAGCTGGTCACGTATTTTCCCGAAGAAGAAAACACAATTGAAGCCTATTGCGATAAGCTTCAAGAAATCTGTCAAAAATTCCCGCTCTACAATCTTAACGACGGAAAGCCATACGATAATGATCCTGAACTTTTCGAACAATCTGCAAAGTCTTATATCGATTCGATCACCAAAAATGAAAAGCTGCGGGCCGTGCTCGCGGGTTCGAATTTACTCTATGCAGGCGATCCCGAGAAGACGCCCGTCTATGTGCACGCGTTATCTGTAAATTCATACGTACAAAGTGCCTACCGCTGTGCCGACGGGGGTAGTCAGATCACGAAGCTTTTGGTGCGTAGGTTAAAAGAAAGCGGTGGCGAAGTGTATAACCATCAAGAAGTGGTGGATATTGAATGTGCGGATAAAAAAATCCTTTCCGTGCGCACTGCAAAAGGAGATGTCATCAAGGCGGATCTTTTTATCTCGAACATCGAACCGAAACATACTCTGAAAATGGTAGGCGAACAACATTTTCGCAAGTCATACTTCCATCGTATCAATAATCTGAAAAACACCGGTTCGGCATTTAGCATCCACATTGTGCTAAAACCCAAAACCTTCAAATATCTCAACAAAAACTATTATCATTATAAGGATTACAGAAAAGTTTGGAAGGGTTACGAATACACCTTAGAAAGCTGGCCAGAAACCTATATGGTGTCAATGGGGGTTCGCAAAAATCAAGATGAATGGGCGGATCAACTAACGGCCATTACCTATATGAACTATGATGAAGTTATTCCTTGGGAAAACACCTTCAACACCGTCGCCAACAAAAACGATCGCGGACAGACCTACCGAGAATTTAAAGAGGCCAAAACTGAAATTCTTCTTAAGGAACTTGAAAAGAAATTCCCGAATATTAGGGAATGTATACTTTCTGTACATACGTCGACCCCGTTATCATACCGAGATTATATAGGTTGCACCCGCGGATCCATGTACGGTTATGTCAAAGATGTCAAGGATCCGTTGTTGTCTTTTATTTCGCCAAGGACCAAAATCGGAAATTTATTTTTTACCGGTCAAAGTTTGAACATGCACGGCATTTTAGGCGTTACCATAAGCGGTGTAGTAACTTGTTCTGAGATTTTAGGAGGAGAATATCTGTTGAAAAAGATTATAGAAAAGGAAGGAAATCTGAACACTCAAAAACAAACTGAAAATAGTTTAGGAATATAGAAGTTTATGAGTTTGTCAAAATGGTTGTTAAATTTGGGAGGCATGGAGTCCCCCTCCTTCGGAG
>QIJL01000360.1 GCA_003232435.1 Flavobacteriales bacterium
CTCTTTTTGCGAAGCCAACGCCCCGTCTGGCTCCTTATCAAAGGCCAAATCGTTGGCCTTTTCATTCGGCCCTGTTAAAATTTTAAACCGTAGCGATGTTATGTTTAAAAATTTTGCCTCGTTCTGCATCAAAAATAAGCCATAACAATTCTAACGACATATTTCAAAACAGGCTCTTGATCGACCTCTTATTTTCAAATCATTTTCATTGGCACATCCCCACATTGACCTTGTAGAAAATTACTTCCTTTCCCCTGGCCGATAGGTCTCCTTCTCCCTTTTCAAAACATCTTCCTTATAATAAGGCACATCCTTAAACTCGGCATTGGCGTACCGTTTGGTCTGGTCATCAAAATGTGGGGAACCGGGATCGCCGCTTTGTCCTCCGGCCAACATACTTTTTGCTTTTACCTTTTCCCCGAACTCGACAACGGCCACAAAACTATTGCCACGGGTGCCGTAGATTTTTTTGGTGTTGTTATCGTAACGCACGCCATAGGCCGCCAGGGCACCCCAGCGGCCTGAGGCAAAACCGATCGCAATGCTCGGTTTATCATCGTCAAAGGCTTGTCGAATATCCCCGTTCAAACGTTGGTAGCGATTGACCTCGCCCCAAGGGATTTTCCAAGTACCAAAGTCTTCCGTTAATTGATCGATTACTTCTTCGAAAATACGCAATCGTTCGCCTTCGGGAGATTTACTTCCGAAGTGCTCCATCAATTCCATATCGTTTAGACCTTCTGGCCAATTGCCATTTCGACCATAAGCGGTACCATAAAAATGTGCCAAGGTCATGGCGACGGATTCCTTTGAAGTTTTGAAATCCCATTTTCCTAGAACTTCGATGGCATCCAGTAATTTCGGATTCTTATCATCATATCGGTTGTAGGCTTTTACTAAACCGGGAATCAATGCCTCAAAAGCCGGCAAGTAGGGATCGTGGGCCAATTCTATAAGTCCGTCTAGGGTAAATCCACTTTTATCCTTCAACAAATTAATGGCATGGATTCCCCTAAAATTTTCTCGATCGATCGACATGTAATTCGGATAATTCTCTTTTTTCGGACTGAATTCCAAAGCTGAAGTATACGGTGTGGAATTGCAATTTTGCAACCATCCATTTTCAGGATTCAACAATAGGATATTTTCAGTAACCGTATGGAGACCCTGCCAATCGGTTTTTGGGTCACTACCATCCACAGGTTTTGAATAATCGAAAATCGTATCTCGCTTTGGAATAAAATTACCATGGAAATAGGCGATATTTCCTTCGGCATCGGCATATACCGTATTATTCGAAGAGTTGGTGCGAATGTCCATCATCTCGCGAAAACCTCTATAACCATCTTGTTTGGTTCGAATGAAGGATTGCTCCAATGCCTTTACCGGTTCCCACATCATAGCGGAAGCCGTCCATTGGCCCCCGACTTTATGGGTAATAGGGCCATGATGCGTACGATAGGCGGGGAAAATCTTTTCCTTTACAATATCGCCATCTTTGTATTTCAATGTTACCTCGGACACTTCCACTGGGCGAAGTTCCTCCCCATATTGATATAACAATTTATCTTCCATCTCGACAATGGTCTCCTTGAATTCGTCCATCACATCCGTATAGGTGGAAGTATGCATCCAACCGGTTTTTTCATTGAAGCCTTGATAGACAAAAAACTGTCCCCAAGTCACGGCGCCATAAGCATTTAAGCCTTCTTCGGAAACTACATGCACTTCTCCACGGAAATAAAAAGATGTATGCGGGTTAATCAACAAAAGTGGATTGCCGTTCTCGGTCAACTTTCCTGAAATAGCGATTCCGTTTGAACCTTGCGGTTCTTCTTCCAATTCCTTTTTCTTGCTTTCCAAAAGTTTCATTTTCGGAACTTCCGTTCCACCTTCATAAAAAGCTTTGATTTTTTTGGTGGAAATCCGCTCGATATCTCCCCCTATAGATCCTTCACTAAAATACATGGGCATCCACGGTTCGAAATGGGTCAATAATTTTGGCTTTACCTCTGGATGGGTATGTAGATAATAATTAATGCCATCCGCGAAAGCGCCACATAACTTTTTTAACCAATCGGGGCTTTTCTCATAGTTCGCCTTGGCCTCTTCCTCGGTCATAAACAATTTTGCCCGAAGGTCACTATAGATTGCCTCCTCGCCTTCCACTTCAGCTAAACGGCCAGTGGCCCAAATATAATTTTGTTCCACCCGGTTAAAATCATCTTCGCATTGGGCATAGAGCAATCCAAAAACGGCATCGGCATCTGTTTTTCCATAAATATGGGGTATCCCGAAATCATCTCTGATAATGGTAACATTCTCCGCCTGGGCCGCCCAGGTTTCCGTTTCACTTATAGATCGAACTTCTGGCTTACAGCCAAGAACCAGTAGTAGCAACAAATAAGAATATCTCATTTTTGGGAATTTTTAGTTCGTTCAGCTATTTCATTTTTGCCAAGGAGTTTGGCCGCCCACCTGAATGTGCTCCATTAAAATCTTATTGAGCTCTTTATATTTTTCAACTTCTTGCTCTATCAAATTCTCCTTCTCTTGAGGGTCATTTTTTAAGTTGTAGAGTTCATAGGCTTTATAAGGACTGTTCTGCAATAACTTCCAATCGCCCTTTCGAATGGCATAAATCGGCTGCCCTCCATAACGGGTATTGCCTTCCCTCCGAATAAAATAATAGGTGCGATCAGCATCGACCACAGCACTCGATCCGGAAAACTCGCTCAAAAAACTTCGCCCTTCGATCGCATCTTTTGGTTTGGTGCCAGCGATTTCCAACAAGGTGGGATAGATATCCATCGTCATCCAGTTGTTTTTTGAAATGCTGCCAGCTTCTATTTGTCCTGGCCAGCTGATACAGGTAGGCACTTTCAATCCGCCTTCGTACATGCTTTGTTTGCCATCCCTTAGAGGGCCGTTATTCGCTTTGCTTGGTATATGCCCCCCGTTGTCACTGGTAAATACGATAATCGTATTCTCATACTGATCGCTATCTTTCAAGGCCTTGATGACCTTTCCGATTCCATCATCCATATGTTCGATAAAAGCCACCAATTTGGCTCTTGTTGAATCAATGCCCTTTTCCCTTTTCAAAACTTTGTCCAGCCAATTTTGCGGTGGCTGTACCGGAGAATGCGGAGCATTATAGGCCAAATAAAGAAAAAATGGCTTCTCGTCTTTTACCTGGTCTTTTATATAGTCAACGGACCAATCTGTAAAAAGATCAGTTGCATGGCCCTTCGGGTCGATTTCCTTTTCGTTCAATCGCATGTAGTTGATATCATGGCGACGATGTTTCCAATAGTCATCCATCATATCGCCCAACCATCCATGGAAATAATCAAAACCCCTTTCATTTGGTGTATTTGGAGATTCAAGACCCAAGTGCCATTTGCCGATTATTGCCGTCTCATAGCCTGCCCTACTCAATTCTTGAGGCAGAAGCGTAGCGTTGGGACTCAAATAACCCCAGTTGTCGTCTGAAAAAGTGCGTATCACTCCCGGTACCCCGACTCGATCTTGATAACGACCCGTAAGTATTGCGGCACGGGTAGGCGAACAAACCGTGGAATTGGCGTAAAAGTTGTCGAAGCGCATTCCAGAACCAGCAATGGCATCAATATTGGGGGTTTTTAAATCATTGGTGCCATAATACGATACGTCATGGTACCCTTGATCATCGGTCAGAATAAAAAGAATATTGGGCTTGCATTTTTTTTGTAATGTTCCTTGGGCTTGCATTTTACAGCCCAAGCCTAAAATAACCGCACAAAAAATTAAAAATGTAGTATTTTTTAGAGTCACGTTCTCAAGATTACATTAAACAAAACAACATTACTGCCAACTGCAACTGTTTACTGATTTACTGATTAGGCCTTCTTCAAAAATTGTGTTTTCAAAACAATTTGTGCTTTTCCCACGCGGCACTCGACTTCTTGCGGATTGTTCGTCAAACGAATATTCTTGATGACATTTCCACGTTTTAGGCTCTTCGACATTCCTTTGATTTTTAGATCTTTGACCACATGAACGTTATCGCCGTCCCCCAAAATATTTCCGTTGCTGTCTTTTGTTTCCATATGATTACTTGATACTGAAACAAGTTCAGCGTGAATTTGTGAATTTACTGACTTTTAGTAAAACTCCTCTCAATGAACTCGTCTTGAGTTATTATTTTACCTGCGAATTCGCATTTTGCACCCTGATCTTGCCATTTTTAGCTTCCGTAGCTACGGCTATGCAACCAAAAAATGACTTCATCAGGGTACAAAAGCCTTCATTCTCGGTTCCAAACAATAACTCAAGACGAGTTCAATAAAGCAATTACATACCAATAAATAAAAAGACGGTATTTCTCATATTATTATCGTAATATCGCGATATTACAGTTATAAAGAATATGCTATTTAGGCACATTCTTTCCACAGGCGGATTGGTTTTTCAAGTAACTTGCATTCTCCTTTAAAATTGATATGGCAGACAAAAAAGTAAGTATTTTAAAAGCGTTCAAGACTATAATTTGGCCCAGGAAAAACTTGGTTTTTATCGGGTTGATACTTATTGTTATTAGTAAGGCCGCCGGTTTTGTTACCCCCATAGCCTCTAAATATCTGATAGACGATGTCATTGCAAAAAAAGACGTAGAGATGCTCAAGATCTTGGTAGCGGGTGTGGTCCTTGCCATTCTTGTACAGGCAGTTACCTCATTTTTGTTGACCCGGATTTTGAGCGTACAGGCACAATTTCTCATATCAGAGTTACGGGCACAGGTACAGAAAAAAGTACTTTCATTGCCGATCCGATTTTTTGATAATACAAAGTCAGGAGCACTTGTATCGAGGATAATGACCGATGTGGAAGGCGTTCGCAATCTTATCGGTACCGGGTTGGTACAACTCGTAGGCGGAACAATTACCGCTATCGTTTCCCTAATTTTGCTATTGGGAATTAGTCCGACGATGACCCTATTTACTTTTATTCCATTGGCGATTTTTTCGGTTATCGCCTTGAAAGCATTTAAGATCATTCGGCCGATATTCCGGAATCGTGGAAAAATAAATGCCGAGGTTACCGGAAGGCTTACGGAAACCTTAGGAGGTATTCGAGTTATCAAAGGTTTTAACGCCGAGGCCCAAGAACATAAAATTTTCGAGGAAGGGGTTGACGAATTGTTTCAAAATGTCAAAAAAAGCTTGACCACGACCGCCTTTATGACCAGTTCGGCCACTTTTTTAATAGGAATGGCGACTACAGGAGTTATGGGATTTGGCGGATATAAAATAATACAAGGCGAACTGACGATAGGAGATTTGCTGATGTTTACGGTTTTATTGGGAATCATGGTCGCCCCTATCGTACAGATGAGCAATATCGGAAGCCAATTGACCGAGGCCCTTGCAGGGTTGGATCGTACTGAAGAACTTATGAACAACATATCGGAATCGGATGAAACGGATAGAACCATTGAGTTGAGGGGAATGGAAGGGAATATGGTTTTCGATGATGTTTCCTTTGCATATGAGGAGGATAAAGAAGTTTTGCGAAATATCAGTTTTACCGCAAAATCGGGAGAAGTTATCGCGTTAGTAGGAAGTTCCGGTTCGGGAAAAACGACCATTGCAGGTTTGGCGGCCAGTTTTTTGAATCCGCAATCAGGAAAGATATCCATTGACGGAAATGATCTTTCAAAAGTGAACCTCAACAGCTTCCGTCAAAATCTGGGTGTGGTTTTACAGGATGATTTC
>QIJL01000177.1 GCA_003232435.1 Flavobacteriales bacterium
TCCTAAGAAAGGCACCGATCAGACAATGGCGAAATCCAAATTAGAAAAAGAGCTGATTGACTATTGGGTCGAAGGAGCTGAAGATGACCTCGAGACTGCCAAGAGTCTTTTTATGGGATTTAGGGGTACAGATTTTCCTGCCGTTGTCCACTAATAGGGCTTCATCGGTTTTCCGCAATATGTGGACTTGGGCCCAGATGTATCTTTCTTTTGGTATATGAGTCTATAGCATTAAATGGTTAGGGTATAAGGATTTTCCTCCTCACCCTCGCCGCAAACTTTTCAGGGCCGGGGGATAGTCCCCTCCAGAAACTGGTTTTTTCTGAATTTGCAGGCTTTTGTGGCAGTTTTTCTTATTAATGCTTAAGGCTTGAGCTATTTGTTCGTAGGTCATTCCCAATAATAAGCGTAATTCAGTTGCTTTTTGGGCTAATTTCTGGTATAAGAGGGTTTGTAAGGAGGTTTTTGTGGCAGAACAAGATGAAACACCATTAGTTCCAATTACTAACGGAGTGGAACTCGGGATAGACTCTCTATTCGAATTTTTTAAATCAGCGTTTATCCCTAGTATATCATCAAATATAAATATTGATAGACTTGATAATATGTTTTTAGCATTTTTTTGGTTTATCCTACGAAGACCCAATTGCCGTAGAGAAAAGGGGGCGTTTCTGTTTTAAAGTAATTAAATTGGGCCCCTAAAATTACACCAGGATTATATCACAAGTAATTAAGACTTGTTCGTTTGAGGATAATAATGGAAAAAGGTTCTCGTTCAGAAATATTCTTGGGCTTAGTAGCACCTGTAGGCATAGATTTAAATCATATTTGCGGTTTGATGGATGATTATTTGTCAAAAAAGTTTAAATATAAAACGCATATAATTAGACTGAGTAGTTTGATACAGAATATAGATGGGATTAAAACAAATATTGATGATTCTTCAGAATATTTCCGAATAGATACTGGTATGCGAGCAGGAAATGAAGCTCGATTGATAAGTAGACAAAAGGATATTTTAGCAAAACATACAATTGTAGAAGTTCAAAATATAAGAAAATCTCCAGAGCCAAAACCAGAGAGTGTTTATATTTTTCGTTCAATTAAAAATCCTCATGAAGCATTATTATATCGAACAGTTTATGGTAAAGGTTTTTTTTTATTAGGATTTTATAGTTCAAGAGACAAGAAGAAAGCCTACCTTGTGGAAAGACAAGGTATGAAAAAAAAAGAAGCCGAGTTTTTAATAGCTCGCGATGAAGAAGAAAAGGACAAATATGGCCAGCAGACACGTAATACATTTTATACATCAGATGTTTTCTTTGATATTGATAGCAAGGATTTTGAAAATCACTTAAAGAGATTTTTTGATTTAATATTTGGATATCCATATGCAACTCCTACTAAAGATGAATTTGCTATGTTTATGGCTTTTACATCTTCTTTTCGCTCTGGGGACTTATCTCGTCAGGTAGGCGCTGTTGTGTCTTCTGAAGAGGGAGAAATTATTGCTACAGGATGTAATGATGTTCCTAAAAAAGGTGGGGGTTTATATTGGCCTGATGATTTAAATGATAGTAGAGATTCTGTAAAGGGCTATGACTCAAACGAAAGAATGAAGAATAAGATTGTTGCTAAAATAGTATCCGCAATTAAATCAAAAGCAAAGGAAGTTAAAATTTCTGAAGAAGAAGTAAGAAATATTGTGAAAGGTTCTGGTTTGCTTGATATAACAGAGTATGGACGAGCAGTTCATGCTGAAATGGAAGCTCTATTAAGTTGTTCTAGAACCGGGGTTAGTCCAAGAGGAGGAACTATATATTCTACAACTTTTCCTTGCCACAATTGTGCTAAACACATTGTTGCTTCAGGTATAAAAAGAGTAGTTTTTGTAGAGCCGTATCCTAAAAGTAAAGCGTTGGAACTACATGATGACTCTATAGAAATAAAAAAGGAGTCTACAAACCATGAAGCTAAAGTAGTTTTTCAAACTTTCATAGGAATTGGACCTAGAAGATTTATTGATTTATTTTCACTCAAACTAAGCAAGGGAATTAAAATAATAAGAGAACAAGAAGGAAAGGCCGTTGAATGGTCTGAGAAGGAATCTTCTTTTCGCTTTCCTTTGGTTGGCATGTCATATTTAGATAAAGAAATATCAATTGGAGCAAAATTAAGTCAAGGGGGAAAGAATGGCAAAAAGAAAAGAAAAAACTAAAGGTAATAATTCCTTTTGGGAAACTACCTCTGGGAATTATGATAAAGTCCAAGGGTGGCCAAAATGGAAGCAGTCAATCATAATTAGCTCTTCCGCAGCCAGCACTGGTAGATTTATAGAAAGCAAGTCTAGTCAAAAGAAGAAAAATTAGAAAAAGAAAGAAAAGGGAAAAGCGGTCACTCCTATTTTCGATTCACGATTTCCGAGGATTTCCGGGGAAGATTTCCGATTTCCGGGGACACAATACCTATTTCTCTTTTTTCTTGCGCCCCGCTATTCTTCGCCATAAATATCTCCGTCACTTCTCCCTAAAATTAATGAATCTTGTATAATTACGATGGGCTTCCCCCATGACTTGAGCCTAGTTCCCATCTTTATGAGGTAACTGCTATGAGATATACATGGTTGGGCATTAAGCAATAATATCTACCCTGAATATGTGGGAACAGTTATTGAGTAACGCAAGATATCCTCTATAGTCATTTTCGTTAAAAAATACTCTCTGGTGGCGATTGCCTCTTTGGATTATATGGTGAGAAAATTCAGGAACAATAATTCTTGCCATGGATGAATTTTAGCTTTTTTGCCCATCCGTGTCAGGAAATTAGTATTGTGTCCCCCTTTGATTTACTCGTCACCTGTGAAAGTTCTCTCAAATTTTTCTTCAAAAAAGCAAATCCTCTTATCTTTAATCTTGGCGGTGAATACTCCATTCAAGATCATCCAACGCCTTAAATCTTTGCGATAGAACTTACACTTCCATATGCATTTGAGGTAGTCGTTCTCTTCAGTTATGAACAGAGGAAAAAACTGTACGTTTGTTTGTTGCTGTGCGTTATGAGCCCAGTATTCACAGATTCTATCAATCCCAACGAAGGGTTCTCGACCCTGCTTTTCCTGATATGTAGCATCTTCTGTGAACAAACATCGAAGAACCTCTATGTCATGTTGTTCCCAGGCGTTTTTGTATTGCATCACCAATTCTGCAAAAGCAGGAGAACGCGAGCGAATCTGTCTTTTCCGTGGAACTAGAATCGCCTTAAGGAATTTGACGTTTGAAATGATCTTTGTTCTTTGGTTCCACCCTATGTCGAACGGGTATTCAACCTTGTCTAAGTCAACAAACTGAAAAAAATCATTCCAATATGGCCATTTGTAGAAGGAAATGTTCCGATAGTAAGCATGCAGGTTAGCAGTAAACCTTTGAAGTAGTGCAGTTGTGTTGTCGTAATGATAATCAATAATAAAAATAACAGCCTGTGCTTCTATTAAACTCTTTATTAGCTGATTTATTTCCACTCTGGGGTCGCGTAACATCTCTGAGAGGCTATTACTGAAAACTATCATGTCTGGGCGACTCAATTCGGTAGGAAATGTTCCGTCAGATAGAGTCGAAACGGTGGTTATGGTGAAAGAATCCTTTTCTTTTACTTCTAGGCTCTTCCACAAAGTTTCAAAAAGAGTTAGGAATTCTTTTGCTCCGTCAGCCATTACAATTCGGTGAGGTTTATTGCATAACTCTGGATGATCCATGTTCCACAATAGATGTGCCAGAGAGAAGATGCCAGGGCCGCAACCTAAATCCAATATGTTTTTTACTGAAGGCAACAGCCCCAATTGATAAAGTTCTGACAAAAGATAGTAGTTCTTGAGGAGGTTAGTTAAACCATAGCGCAGAAAAAAATCATTGGAAGCAGAACCATAGATTTTCTCAGGACTCTGTTTTATGCTAGCACAGCAGAAATGATCTCGGAGACTATCGATCTTAGAGTGCTCAATTGCCCCATATTGCTTTTCCGACAGGACTCGTGAATACAGTATATCCATGACCACGCTGATATGAGAATCCCTTACTATCTCTTGTGCGATATTCATGGTTCAGCCCTTGGATACGCCGAATAAAGCTGATCATATTCCCGAAGAGCAAATCTATCAGTCATTCCTGCAATGTAATCCACCGCTGCTCTCAGAAAAATTTGGTCTGATTTTAATTTTTCCAGTTTAGAGTCCGGCCATTGTCTAATGTTTGCCTTCTTTGCAAGCTTCCTATCAGATTTATATTGATCCAAAACTGACTGACAAACTTGTCGAGGCCTTTTACAGTACACGTCAAGAATATGCCGTACTATGTAGTCTGCCTTGCCGTCCATTCTGCTGACTTGCTCAGATCGTATTACCTTGCGCAAAAGTTGTTTTGTGAAGGCATGAAAAACCATCTTCTTTTTATCTAGGACAATTAAGGAAGGGAACTTTTTTCTTTCTTTTACGAATCTATTGAAAATTTTCACCCGTTCCATTTTATTGTGACACTTCAAATGTCGTTTTTCCCAGTTGTCTAAGGCTAGCAGTGAAGCATTAGTTACATCAAGAGTAAGCTGGTAAATTAACTCGCTCCGGATTTGCGCAAGCAAGAAAGACGAACTGTCTCTATCCGCATAATCTATCCTATCAACGTCTACTCCTCTTTCTTTTATTTTCTTGATACACTCGCTTATAAGGGGATAGTCTTCTGGATGTTTTACACAGTCCTCAAGCGACAGACTACCAGACACAAGAGCATCTTCAAAATCGTGAATAACTTGGGCAAATTCGTCTGCTAAGCGTATGACCTGGATTTCGAATATGTCGTTGGCATGATTGGAGGGATTAAGCTCTTTTTTTATTTCATTGTCCATGCCGCAAAAACATGACTGGCCCTCCATTTTTTTATATGAAAGTGTGGTATGTTTCAAGATTCCTAATCGCACAGCCCTTGTTAAATTCAATCCATTGATTTCTGGATATACCTTTTCAAGTTTGTCAACAACTCTAATGCCCTGCCAGTTATGTTTAAAACCGTCATGTCCTTCCTTGAGGAGGTATCGATGTAGAGCTTTTTCGCCACTGTGAGCGAAAGGCGGATGCCCGATATCATGGGCAAGTGCTATTGCATCAACTAAGTCCTCATTTAACCCTAGTTGTCGCGCAAAATGTCTCGCAATTTGTGCAACTTCAAGTGTGTGATCGAGTCGTGTGCGCAGATGGTCAGCTGTGTGCTCAGGAAAGATTTGCGTTTTGAGCCGCAATCTCCTGAATGAACGTGAATAAAGAACTTTGTCTCTGTCATGTTGATAGTATGTTCTATAAAAATTCCCGGTTTCGTCGGTTGCGTGGCCTGCCCCCTTCGGGTATTTCCTGTGAGAGAAAAAGGGAGTCGCACTGCGACAAGCACATGCTCGGTAATGCTGTTCTAACTCATTTAAACGTTCCTTCGGATTCATCGAAATCCTCGCGCAGTTTTCGGTATGCTTTTTATACTGCCTCCACAATGATTATTATATCAAAACTATTCCTAAAATCAAACGTTTTTAACATCTCGAAATAGAAAAAGGTCAGCTTGCAATTCTGGGGACGGTTCACTTAATTATTGAGTTTGCAAAAGATTCTGTTGAAATATAAGCATGCCAAGAATAGCACGAGTAGTCATACCGGAATATCCTCATCATGTTATATATAGAGGTAACCGCAGGGAAAAGGTATTT
>QIJL01000131.1 GCA_003232435.1 Flavobacteriales bacterium
CACGAGCGTGAGGTGGTCTGGAGAAGCGATTCATGGATTCCGAATTCTGAATTTTTAGTGCTGGAAGAAAACGAAAAAATAGAAACTAAAAAAGTACGGTTCAGGACTCTTGGAGATATAACGATTACCGGGGGAATGGAGTCGGATGCCGACACACTTGACAAAATTGTCATGGAAGTTTCGGCCATGAAGAAAACAGAACGGGGAAACAGAACAGATGACAAAAGGTCTGAAACGGCCATGGAAGACAGAAAAAAACAAGGATACTTTTAGAAGAAAATATTTATGGAAATAAGTAACAATCAATTATTGCGCTTTACCACTGCAGGTAGCGTGGATGACGGAAAAAGCACTTTGATCGGAAGGCTTTTATATGACTCGAAATCCATATTCGAGGATCAGTTGGAGGCCGTTCAAAACACCAGCCAAAAAAAAGGGCATGAGGGTATCGATCTGGCACTTTTTACCGACGGGTTAAGAGACGAGCGCGAACAAGGTATTACCATTGATGTCGCATACAGATACTTTACCACGCCCAAGCGTAAATTCATAATCGCGGATACACCGGGCCATATTCAATATACCAGAAATATGGTCACAGGTGCTTCAACCGCAAATGCGGCCATCATACTAATTGATGCCAGGCACGGAGTAATTGAGCAGACCAAGAGACATGCGTTTATCGCTTCATTGCTGCTCATACCCCACGTAATCGTATGCGTGAACAAAATGGATTTGGTCGACTTCAAGGAAGAAGTCTTCGATCGAATAGTAAGGGAATTTGAGGAATTTTCATCGAAGATGTTAATCAAGGATATACGCTTTATTCCCATAAGTGCTTTGATGGGAGACAATGTGGTCAATAGGTCCAAAAATATGGATTGGTTTCAAGATGCCCCACTACTCCATACCCTTGAGACTATGCACATTAGTAGCGATATTAATAAAGTAGATATGCGGTTTCCGGTACAAGCGGTTCTTCGGCCGCAGAGTGAAGGTTTTTTGGATTACCGGGGTTACGCAGGTAGGTTGGCTGGTGGAATAATCCGAAAAGGTGACAATATCACAGTAATGCCCTCGGGGTTTACGTCAATGGTCAAATCAATAGAAGGGCCTTCTGGGGAATTAGAGGAAGCTTTTGCCCCAATGTCCATATCGATAACTTTAGAGGATGATATCGATATCGGCCGGGGAGATATGATCGTCAGATCCAATAATATGCCCGAGGCGAGCCAAGATATTGAGGTCATGCTATGTTGGCTGCACAATGATACGGCAAAGCCCCGTGCCAAATACACCATCAAACACACGGCCAATGCACAAACGGCGATGATAAAAGAAGTTATTTACAAAATTGATATTAATACATTGGGGCGTAAAACCGATGACAAAGATTTGGGCATGAACGATATATGCAAGGTGAAATTGAGAACGACCAAACCCTTGATGGTAGATGTGTATCGCGAGAATAGAACTACCGGTAGCATCATTTTGGTCGATGAAGCGACCAACGAAACGGTGGCCGCAGGAATGATTATGTAATTTTCAAGGGTATATTTCGTTATTCATGCAAAGGATGATCGGCAGGTGTAAAATTAATTGGGTGAAAAGTAGAGGTGCTTGAATACAACGAATAATTAGAGGATACGGCGAATTATCGATTTCAATTCTAAGTTTATAAATAAAATCTTACTTTCTTTGTGCTATGAAAAGATTGCGGTACGCATTTATTATTATAGTCGGTTTATTTTTCTTCTCCATCTTATTGGCATCTAGCGTTCGAAACATATATATGTCGGATGATGGGGGAGCAAATAGACTTGGTTTTTTGGCGAAGCCCCTAAAGTTTATGGCAGAGGCTCCCTCCACGATCAAGAAAGTACTTTCGGCTCCCGAATTTTATGTAGCCAATTCCGAATCGGCCGATGGATTTGCCTATAGTGATAAATTTCCTTCAGGCCGATATCCAAAATTATTGTTGTCTTACAAAGATGAAAAGTTCGGACATAAATTCGATTTATTGAATATCAACAATGGTGATCTAATAAAGCAATGGTCGCCCGATAACGAACTACTGTACCAAAAAGCGTATAACGAAAAAAATCCGAGAAGACCGGCCAAAGGCAGTGATCTGTATTTTATGCATCCTTATATGACCAATGACAGTGCATTGGTACTCAACTCACAGCTTACCAGCCTGTTGGCCAAAGTCGATAAAAACAATGAACTGCTTTGGTTAAAAAATGATAAAACCTATCATCACACCATCGAGTCCGACGGAGAGGGGAAGCTGTATGTATGTAGCCTACCTTTTGAATCGGGAAAATATGATTTTCTTCCCGGGGAACACGAGTCCTATAAAAATACTCTGCTAGATGATCATATTACCCTGCTAGATGAGAATTCAGGCGACGAAACATTTACTAAATCGGTCATCGAAATATTAGTGGAAAATGGTTATCAAGACCTTTTGCTTTATAAAGGTCAGGTCATTAGTGATATGATCCACCTAAACGATATTCAACCGGCATTGACCGATTCTGAGTTTTGGCAAAAAGGAGATCTTCTTGTTTCATGTAGAAATATCAGCACGGTATTTCTTTATAGGCCCGATACGAACAAAATACTTTGGCTAAGACACGGGCCATGGTACAATCAGCACGATGCCGATTTTTACGGGGAGGATAAAATCGTAGTATTTGGTAATAATGTCATCCGCGAAGAAAGTGTCGTCGATGACCGCATAACTAGTTCGAATCTCTCTTTTTCAAAAATCAGAGATCATAACGAAGTCTATGTCTATCATTTTAACAATGATTCGATTGCTACGCCCTATACGCGCTTGCTAAAAAATGAAAAAGTCAGGACGATTACCTCTGGCCGCTCCGATATTTTGCCCAACGGAGATCTTTATGTCGAAGAGACCAATAGCGGTAGAATAATAATCGGCGATACAATAACTAAAAAAATCGAATATGTAAAACGGCTTGATAAAGACAATATTTCCAGTCTTTTTTGGAGTCGTATTATTAACTAAAAAATAGAACTATGTTTTTATATCTTGGGCCTGGCCTTGGTGGTGGCATCATTGCAGTTATCACCGGAATTTTTCTGACTTTTTTCGCCTTTTTGGTCGCTGTTTTCTGGCTTCCGATCAAACGTTTTTTTGGTTTATTCAAAAGCAAATCCAATAAAGAATAGTTTGTGGTCTACATCGTGTTGATTGTTTTAACGGTTTTATCCTGTATTCTTTTTGAATTTTCAGGCCTCTCCACAACCTTAAAAAATTTGGTGGCCTCTTACAAGCATCAATTTAAGGTAATGGCAAATAAAGAGCTGACAGACGAAATGAAGCAAAAAGAACTTCTGCAGTTGATTTCGAAACAGCTCGTTTTAATTGGAAAACTTATTTTCGCGATTTTTCTATTCGTTGCTCCTTTTCTTAGCCTCTTCCTCTTAAAAAAAATTGATGAATCGCTAAACCCCGACATTCTTGTCACTTGGTGGGGCCTTCTAATTCCGGTGGTAACTGTGATTCTCTATTTGCTCTTAAAACAAACCTATGGCAAACTATTCGGCAACAGATAAGTTTCTACATAAATTTTATCTCGATAACTATAGTATTTCCAAGGCTACTTTGGAAATGGAAGAAATACTTCACGGGTCAAATGCAAAAAAACTTGACGTGAGTCAGTATGTATTTGTTACTGGCCTTGCAAGATCTGGTACGACCGCAGTTATGCGGAAAATATTTCAGACAGGAGAATATGCCTCGTTGCAGTATTCGAACATGCCATTTCTCTTGAGCCCTAATCTTTGGAAGAAGAATTCGAAGATTGAAGCACACGAGCGGGCACATAAAGATGGGATAATTATCGATGGGAATTCGCCCGAAGAATTCGACGAGTATTTTTGGAAAGCATTTTTAAAGGATGCCTACATCAAAGAAAATGGCCTAAGCATTAATGAAATCGATGAAAAAGTTCAAGAAAAATACGAGACCTATGTCAAATTGATATGTCTCGCCAAAGGAAAAACGAAGTACGTCTCAAAAAACAATAACAACGTTTTACGTTTGGATACTCTTCGGATGATCGAGGGTTCGAAAATAATCCTACTTTTTCGCAATCCGATATCGCATGCGGCATCCTTAATGAAATTACATAAGAGTTTCTCCAAAGATCAAGAAGAAGATTCTTTTGCCTTGGATTACTTCAATTACCTCGGCCATCACGAATTCGGGCTCAATCACAAACCCTTTTTGTTGACCAAGGAATTCGAAGAATACAGAAATCGATATAAGACAGGCGACTTGAACTATTGGCTGGCAATTTGGCTGAATTACTATAGTTATCTGCTAGAGACTAATCATCCGAAAGATATTTTTATTTGTTTTGAAGACTTAATTGCAGAACCAGATTCAATCTATGCTACCTTGTCCGCCGAGCTTCAAATCGATTCTTTGGAACAAAGCAAAAAACACACTCCTTCGACTTATGTAACCCCAAAATGTGATGAGGAGCTGTTAGAAAGATGCATGGCAGTTTATGAATCATTGTCAGCAAAAAAATCTGAGTAAAGACCTAAAAGAAATAGTAAAGTATATTTTGATATTAGCATGAGTATAAAAAATCTAAAATTCAATCCAAAATTCAAAATACTTGTCACGGGCGGCGCAGGATTTATTGGGTCAAATCTTTGCGAGGTTCTTCTTGAAAATGGAAACAAAGTTGTTTGTTTGGATAATTTTTCTACTGGAAAAAGAAAAAATGTCGATCCCTTCTTATCGAACCCTGATTTTACGCTGATCGAAGACGATATAAGAAACTTGGAAGCATGCCATAGGTCATGTGCCGGGGTTGACTACATCCTTCACCAAGCGGCCTTGGGATCGGTTCCGCGCTCTATAAATGACCCGATAACCAGTAATGACGTCAATGTTTCCGGGTTCTTGAACATGCTCGTTGCCGCACGGGACGCTGAAGTAAAGCGTTTTGTCTATGCAGCCAGCTCTTCAACATATGGTGATTCGAAATCAATGCCCAAGGTAGAGGACGTTATAGGAAAGCCACTTTCCCCCTACGCAATTACGAAATATGTAAATGAACTATGCGCGGACGTTTTCTCAAAAACCTACGGACTTGAAACCATAGGTTTGCGTTACTTCAATGTTTTTGGAAGAAGGCAAGACCCCAACGGGGCTTATGCTGCGGTAATCCCTAAATTTACCATCCAATTAATGGAACATGAATCTCCAACGATAAATGGGGATGGCACTTTTTCTAGGGATTTCACCTATATAAACAATGTGGTACAAATGAATATCCGTTCTCTACTTACCGACAATAAAGACGCGATCAACACCGTTTACAATGTCGCGTATGGCGAGCGGACCAACTTGAAAGAGCTTGTGACCCTTTTGAAGGAATATTTAGGTGAATTCGATGCTGAAATCAAAACTGTCGAAACTATTTATGGGCCGGAACGAACAGGAGATGTACCGCATTCCCTAGCATCCATGGAAAAAGCAAAAAAGTTATTGGGTTACAAACCCGAATTTGATATCAAGACGGGTTTAAAAGAAGCCGTCGATTGGTATTGGAGTAATTTAAAATGATGAACGAGTTCGATAATAAAAGGCAGTAAAAAATCCTCGGGGCAAGCCCACGAGGCATTAAAATCCCAAATCCCAAGCACCAAATTCCAATTCGTGCAAAAGAGGATTTGTGAAA
>QIJL01000305.1 GCA_003232435.1 Flavobacteriales bacterium
ATTTTGACTTTCGGAACTTTTGCCGAAAATTATGAGTTCGCCGCGATGAAGGCCTCTGGCATTTCATTGCAGCGATCAATGCTTAGTCTCATTTTTTTTGTGATTCTCTTGGGTGGGGTGGCTTTTTACTTTGCCAACAGTGTAATTCCCGCTTCCGAACAAAAAATATACAATATGCGAAAGAATATTGCCAAGGTAAAGCCTGCTGCGGCAATAGAAGAGGGTGTTTTTAGTGATTTTGAAGGAATGAGCATTAAGGTGGACAATAAATATGGGGAGAAAGACCGTTTTTTGAACAATGTCATCATCCATCAGAAGACAAATACCCAAGTAAATAAAACGGTCATTAAGGCAAAGACCGGAGAGTTGATAAGTAGCGAGGAATCCGATGTCATACAATTGGTATTAAGTGATGGTCATCATTATGAAGATGTAACGACTAAGAATAGCAGGGAAAAATTGAAGCATCCTTTTCTGAAATCGGAATTTGAAATATATCGAATGAACATCGAGGTGCCCGAACTGGGTAATGAAGACTTGGAAGCCGAGGGCAACGTCAGTACCGATAAAATGAAAAGTGTCGGTCGGTTGACAAAAGATATCGATTCCCTTAAAAACGACAATCTTAAAATCGTAAGGGCCTTTTCGAAAAATATCAGTCGTCGCGTGGGGGCTTTTCCATTAGCCCAAAAAGACACTGCTCTTGCCAATAAAAAAAGGGAAATGTCGCTCAAGGATTCCACGAATCTTTTGCGAAATCCTAATGCAAAAATTTCTAAGGTTAATATCGACTCGATTCAAACAATCGAAAACATTGTAAACCTCTATGAAGATTGGCGAAAAATTCAATTGTACGGTTCCGCAAAAAATTCAATTACCAATATCTTGTCTTCTATTAAGGGAAAAAGGGAGGAACTTGATAAAAGATATGAAATCTACCACCGACACATTCTTTCCTTACACAAAAAATTCGCCTTGGCGCTTTCTTGTATCATCTTGTTTTTTGTAGGTGCTCCACTGGGTGCCATTATTAGAAAAGGAGGTATCGGCTTACCCTTGGTCATTGCGGTTTTACTGTTTCTGGCCTACTATTTTCTAGGGGTTTTTGCAGAGAATTATGCCAAAAAAGGCAATATTCATCCTATCTTAGGCGCATGGTTATCGACCCTTGTCATGTTACCCTTGGGAGTCTATCTGACAAAAAGAGCTACGGCGGACAAAGGAATGATCAATTTTGGAAATGCCCTCGACTATTTTAAAAGAATATTCAAAAGGAAGGAAAAAATTAAAACGACATGAGTACAGATACGGATAAAAAAATTCAACTCGATACCATTGAGGAAGCCATTGAGGCCATTCGAAACGGACAAGTCATTATTGTTGTTGATGATGAAAACCGCGAGAACGAAGGGGATTTTATCGCCGCTGCGGAAATGGTAACTCCGCAGTTGATCAATTTCATGGTTACCAGTGGTAAAGGGCTCATTTGTGCACCTTTGACCGAAGGTCGATGCAAAGAATTAGGCTTGCCCATGATGGTCAGCCATAATTCCGATCCTTTGGAAACCGCTTTTACGGTTTCCGTAGATTTAAGGGGAGAAGGGGTCACCACTGGAATTTCAGCTTCAGATCGCGCAAAGACCGTGCTGGCATTGACGAAATCCACCACAAAACCCCATGACTTGGCACGCCCAGGTCATATTTTTCCATTGGTCGCAAAAGAAGGCGGAGTGTTGCGTCGTACCGGACATACGGAAGCGGCTATCGATTTTGCGCGCCTGGCAGGACTAAAACCTGCCGGAATCATCGTCGAGATCATGAACGAAGATGGCAGTATGGCGCGTTTGCCCCAATTGCTAGGGGTGGCAGAAAAGCATGGCCTGAAAATTGTCTCCATCGAAGATTTGATCGCTTATCGCATGGAGCATGATAGCCTTATCGAAAAAAAAGAAGATTTCGAGATCAGTACCCGATTCGGAGATTTTAGGTTAAGAGCTTATAAGCAGACCACGAACGACCAGGTTCATATCGCGTTGACCAAGGGCAGTTGGAACAAGAATGAAAAAGTCTTGACCCGTATCAATTCGACATTGGTCAACAATGATATTCTGGGTACATTGACCAACAATCCTGATAAAAAGTTAGAGAGTATGTTCAAGGCCATCAACAAAGCCGGTAAGGGAGCTTTTATCTTTATCAACCAAGACTCGCAATCATTGAACCTCTTGAGTCGATTGTCAGAACTTAAAGATTTACAGTCACAAGGCATCTTCAAAGCCCCGAAAATCGATATGGATGCTAAGGATTTTGGTGTCGGTGCGCAAATTTTGCACGACCTCGATATTTCGAAAATTCGTTTGTTGAGCAATGCCACTCAAATCAAACGTGTCGGTATGGTTGGTTATGGCCTGGAGATTGTAGAGTATGTGCCCTACTAAAATTCTGACCATTATTTGCTAGATAACTTTTGAACGTGTCCCTTAAAACGTTCATTTTATGAGACATTATAAATGAAAAACTAACCCTCCAACCAAATTCTGAAGTCCTTGGTTGTAGAAGTGCTTGTAATAGCATGCTCCCAGAAGCCACTAATTTTAAGTGCAAGCCGATTCTTTGAATACGGTTCTATTTGTACAATATGTTCTATACCGACAACTTGACTACGGTTGATCTTGAAGAAATGTTTTGGATTAAGCTCATCGAAAAGAACACCGATACTTTTGGAAATACTGTGAAGGTGTCCTTCAAAATCAACGATTTTGCAGAAATCCCCATTGGCCTGAATCAAACTGATATGCGAAGTTTCCAATAGTTTTATACCACCTCTTTTTTTAATGGCGAATCGTTTTTTGTAATTCTCGCCTTCGGTTTCCATTATCTCCTTCAGCTGTTTGAAAACATTTCGTGCCAAGGACTTTGGGCCAATCAACGTTTCATATTTTTCCAAAGCCGACTCAAGTTCTTTTTTCTGATATGGTTTTAAAATATAGGCGATTCCATTGGTTTGAAAAGCTTCTAACAAGTGTTCATCATATGCCGTGCAGAAGATAATCGGGGTATTGGTCGCCACTTGATGGAAAATCTCGAAAGAACTACCATCCAATAATTTAATATCGGATAAGATGAGATCGAAATCTGAACTGTTCTCTATTAATTCAATACCACCTTTGACAGTTCTCGTCCTTTCTAGCGTTAAGGCCACTTTAAAAAAATCAGTCAGGTAATTGGCCAATTTTCTTTGAGCTGGCATCTCGTCTTCCAATATTAGAATGCGCATAATATTGTTTTTCTTAATCTACAAGGTTCAACAAAGGCAAAATTACGGTAAAGCTATTTTCAGTTTCTTCGGTTTGAATTTTATGGTCGCTTAATAATTGGTATCGTTTGTTCAAGTTTTTTAAGCCTGTTCCCATTGATTCTTCTACAGATTCGTTTTTATATAGCGAATTAACAACCTTTACCGAATCTCGCTCAATATGAATCGTTGTACGAATCGTATTGCCATCAAGTGCTTTATTATGCTTTACCACATTTTCGAGCACAGTCAGCAAGGCCCCGTTTGGAAGGTAATTCGTTACGGGTTTTTCTTGCACGATTATTTCAAAGTTATAATCGTTTTCAAATCTGGTTTCAATTAGATAGAAATAGTTTTTTGCCAAAGCGATTTCATTTTCTAGCGTTGCAACGTCTTCATCTTTGGTATGGATCAAGTAACGATAAAGAGCAGCCAAATGCAAGATATACTCCTTTACTTTTTCCTTTGGAGAGTAATCGATTAGGGCATCAATCGTGTTCAGGCTATTGTATAGAAAATGAGGGTCGTATCGTGAGCGCAACACCTTAAGCTCCAACTCTTTTTGGCTATTCTGTAATTTTATAAAATCCAATTTATTCTCATAATACTTTTTCCCGAGTACCAGGCCAATTAGCATAACAGAATCAGTAGCAGATCTATTGAAGTTTTGAACTAGCATATCTCCGATAGAAGGTAGCTCCCATTTATGGTCCGAGGTATAGTAATCTCTCCACATATCCAGAAAACCGACAGCTTCCCATGCAACAAAAGCCAATACAACAAAAACAACATAGTTTTTTCTAACCACCAGATATTCATTTATCAACCATCTGAAAATAAAAAGCAATAGCAGGTTCTTGATAATAAATCCCGGTAATCCCGTAATTATTTCGAACGAAGTATAGTCTTCAATATTCCATCGATATAACAACCATATAGATGCACCTATGAAGTAAACTAGGATAAATCTATAATCAGATTTGTTGAACTTAAAGCTATTCATCTTCGAGAGTTGATTTGGCAGGGTAAAACAAGATAGTACTTATCATTGTTTGCCTTGAATAAAATTGGTTATGGAGTCATCAAATATTGAAGGAATACCATAGGCAATTGGGACTGATCGGCATTAGTGAACATTACATATCCCCATCTTGTTTCAGGGGCTATTATAAAAACACTCGCATAACCGGGATTATTTCCTCCGTGCCCAAACGCAGACCCAAATGGCATTGTGGCCTTTGCAAATCCAAGTGTCCAATCTGTAATGCCTTCTTGCTTCTGAGGATGTCCATCTGGTAATATCACTTGCGTTTTGAAAAGTTCGTCGAAGCTTTCCTCAGATAATCCCTCTTTATCCATTAAAGCTATTAACCACTTAGAAAAATCCAAGGCTTCGGAATGGATTGAGAATGCAGAACCAAACTTTTTGGGGTCCTCATCTTCTCCCACGGCCTTTCCATCTTTGTAGCCCAGAGCCTTATTTTTCATGTTTTCTGAATCTTGAAGATACTTCGTATACTTCAGATTCAAAGGGCGAGCGACCCGCTCTTGATAAATCTTTTCCAATCCAGCATCATCTGTTTCTAAAATGTGCGCCAGTACTTGCGCTAAGTATTGATAGCCCTCTCCGGAATATTGAAAGGCACTACCAGGTTCAAATGAAATGAATAGTTTGCCTCCTTCATGGTCAGACCTCCAGTTGGGAAGCCCAGTTGTATGCGTAAGCACCATTCTAGTCGTTATTTTTTTATATCGTTCATCGTAAGCAATATCCTCATATGGCAAATATTCGTAAAGGGGTTTGTCCAAATCCAATTTTCCTTGTTCCACAAAACCCATGATAAAATAAGCAAATAAAGGTTTTGAGAGGGAAGCCCCTTCGAATATTGTCCAGCCCGTAACCTTTTCTTTCTTATCGATATTGGCATATCCTTTGACCAAATGATAGACAACTACACCGTTATTGATAATTACTAATGATAGTCCAGGTACATCAAGTGCTTTCATTTGGGCATCTAGAAATACTTCTATGGAATCGGTGGACACCTCTTTGCCAACTAGGTTTTTAAGAGTGTTCTTGGAGTTTGTTCCTTGTGTGTATCCTTGATTGTGAATAAATAGGACTATTGCTAAAAAAATAATTGAAATTAACCTTCTGGTAATTAAATGCATAACTGTTCGATTTTTGATGTTAAGCTTGCAAGATTGTTTTATTTGAGATTCAATAAAAGAGAGAAAACCTAAATTGAGAGAATAAGCGGTTTAATTAGGATGAAATTCGGTTAAGAAGCATAGGTACGGCACTGTCAAAGAAGTCTATTGACTTATAACTGGAGTTCGACCTAAGATTCAATTTACAGAGTGCAAATAAA
>QIJL01000474.1 GCA_003232435.1 Flavobacteriales bacterium
GCATAGCTCACGACAGTTCCCTTAAAATATGCCGAAGCACCCGGCAATGATGTGATTCTTTCTGCGATTCTACCCCCAGTAAAACTTTCAGCGGTAGAAAGGGTCATTTTCTTCTTTGTGAGTAGTTGTGCAATTACCTCCTCAAGGGATTCTTCATTTTCGGTACCGTAGATCAAATCTTCGATCAAGGGCAGGAGTTTTTCACTTTCCTCCTCAATTGCTCTTACTATGATATCTTTATCGGTTCCCTTAGCACTCAGGCGCAAGCGTACCTTCCCCAAATTGGGTAAATAGGCCAGCTTTATGAAATCGGGTAAATTATCCTCCCAATTGGCTATTCTTTCCGCTAGGGCACTTTCTCCCAAACCATAGGTGACAATGGTCTTATGCTGAATGTACGGCCTTTTGAATTCTTTGACGATCTTGGGAATTACCTCGTTTCTGATCAGATGTTCCATTTCGAATGGTACGCCTGGTAGCGAAACGTAAACAGTTCCGTTATCATTAAACCACATACCCGGTGCCGTGCCATTGATATTTTGGAGCACCGTTGCCTTTGAAGGCACTAGGGCTTGTTTTCGGTTGACATCTGAAATCGGGGTCGATAGGTATTTCTTGAACAATTCCTCGACATGGCCCAAAACATTTTTGTCCTCGATCAATTCATCGTCAAAAAACTCGCAAAAAGTATGTTTGGTGATGTCATCCTTGGTCGGACCCAATCCTCCGGTTACGATAATAATCTTTGCCCTTGATCGAGCTTCTTCCAAGGCATTGAGAATATGTTCACGGTCGTCTTGAACGGAAGTAATCTGATAGACCGAAACTCCTATTTTATTGAGCTCTTTCCCAATAAATGCGGAATTGGAATCTACAACCTGACCGATGAGAATCTCATCGCCGATCGTTATAATTTCTGCGAACATCGATTAAAGATTAAAATCTTTCTTGAGTTCCGAAATTACTTGAACGATGTCGGTTTTAAGGGCCGGAAAGACTCTTTCGATGTCGTCGATACTTGCCGAATTTTTACCCATCGTTTCGATTTCAAGGGCGGCAGCACGAGTTTGTTCCATACCCAATAAATCGACATTGGGCTTTATTTTATGCGCCAATTGGTACACTCGTTCATGGTTTTTATCGGCCAAGGCTTTCTCTAATTCTTCAAGGTCTTGAGGTACTTCTTCCAAGAATACGGCAACGACCGAATTGATAAAGTCTTGATCGCCTTCGGCCATCTCGTTAATCTTGTCTAAGCTGTAGATCATTATTTTATTTTTACAGAAAATAGTTCGTGCCCCTGTAATTTGCCCGCAAGATAGTCATTTGGCACTATCTTACCAACCCCGGCCGGTGTGCCAGTGAACAGAATATCCCCCTTTTTCAAGGTGAAAAATGTTGAAACATAGGCAATAAGCCCATCTATTTTCCATAGCATTAAGTTGGTGTTTCCTTGTTGTACTACTTCATCATTTTTTGAAAGGGAAAAATCAAGATCGTTCAAATCGTTGAATTTCGATTTGTCGACCCACTTTCCGATGACGGCGGAACCATCAAAACCTTTTGCTTTTTCCCAAGGAAGTCCTTTTGACTTTAATTCCGATTGGAGATCTCTTGCGGTAAAATCAATTCCTAAACCAATTTCGTCGTAATATGAAGGTGCGAATTTCTCCTCGATATGCTTACCTACTTTTTTGATCTTGACCAAAACTTCAACTTCATGATGAATCTCCTCGGAAAATTCTGGAATGTAAAAGTCTTGTTCTTTGGGCAGAATTGCGGAGTCTGGCTTGATAAAAACAACAGGGTCTTTTGGTCTTTCATTCGCCAGTTCCTTGATATGGTCGGCGTAGTTTCGCCCGATGCAGATAAGCTTCATGTTTTAGGTTACTTGGTTATTGGTAACTAATCAGTGTTGGAGAAAAAAGTTAAAATATTGAAAATCAACTTACTGCTGAATTTAAACGCAAAGTTCGCCAAGATTTACGCAAGGTTCGCAAAGTCATATCATATTGGTTTTAAATACTTAGCGAACCTTGCGATTTTTCCTTGCGCTCCTTGCGTTTAAATTTTCGCTCTGATACTCAAGAGGTTGACTCTAAAACTTGATGCTGATTAGTTACGGTTATTGGGTAAAAAGTTCAAGAATCAAGGTCAATTTACTTTTTTATTTACTGCCAACTGCCAACTGCCAACTGCATACCGCCATCGAAACTCATTCTTTTTTGATTTTCAAACTTATCGCCGGCACGAAATTTTCAGCTCCGTTTTTTGATTTAACTGTGAAATCGGTCCATTTTCCCATTCCGTATACCATTGCCCGGTAGTTTTGGTTTTTGACATAGACCCCGCTAAAGGTTGGTGCAAATCGGTCTTCAACCGTTTTCTTCTTGGTAATGGCATGGGTCGAAACATTGCGATACCAATTATAAGATACGAACAACCACTCTAAACCGACGTAAATTCCCTCCTTGGGTATTTCGATATTCAAGCTTGAAAGATCTAGTGAAACATAGTCTTTTTCAACCTCGGATTCGAGCACCAAACTCTTTCTTACTACATCTTTGTTAGGTTCTTTGGTTAAATGGTCTACATCATAAATACGTAGCCTAAATTTTGATGAGCGTTGATTGAATTTTGGGTCTTTCTGAAAGAAGACCGTTACCTTTTCGATATACTTTTTATTGACCCCGATATTCGGAAAATAAAGGGCCAATACCCATGGAGTCGACGAGGAGGAAAATCCGCTGGTCAAACTATAGCTGTTGATCGGGTTCAGCACATCTGAATCGCCCAAAGATTCAGAAATTACAACTTCGTCCAATTCAAAAGATTCCTCGACCATATTGAATATTCTCGAATCAAAAAGCTGTTGGGCCGTAATTATCGAATCCTTATAGCCTAAGGAAGAAATATGCACTTTGTTCTTTAACAGGTTTTCAGGGATATCAAGAAAAAAGTGCCCTTTCTCATCAGTAGATGTTCCTTTTAGGGTGTTCAAAAAACTCAGGTTCACATAGGGTATGGGTTCTTTTGTTTTTGAATCGAAAACTTTTCCTTCGAACAAAACTTCTTGACCGCTCAATTGCGACATAAGAAATAGGGAGAACAAAATGAATCGCA
Source organism: Flavobacteriales bacterium (assembly GCA_003232435.1). Taxonomy (GTDB): domain Bacteria; phylum Bacteroidota; class Bacteroidia; order Flavobacteriales; family Flavobacteriaceae; genus Aurantibacter_A. The sequence continues at coordinate 3,124 of QIJL01000474.1, forward strand.
TTTAACCTAATTTATTATTGAATTGGCGTAGTTTTATTTGGGTCAATACTTTTTTGGTGTATAGCGGAAAATCCGCATTCAAGATCCACCCGAAATAACCCGGTTCGCTTTCAAGAACATCAAGTACTTTTTTGCCCTTGTGCTTTCCGAAGGCAAAAACCTCGGCCTCATCTTCATCGTATCCTATGAACCCGGCAAAATCCGCGAATTGTCTATGCGTTGAGAAGTCAGCTAATTTTTTCACATTATTCTCGAGATCCGCATATCTATCTAACTGTGAAAGCAAGACCTCATAGGTGGCCAGCGTATCTGCCTCGGCACTGTGGGCATCGGTCAGATCTTTACCGCAATAAAATTTATAAGCGGCGCCGAGAGTGCGTTTTTCCATTTTATGAAAAATGGTCTGTACATCGATCGAAGCCATGTTCTTCAAATCAAAATCAATATCGGCGCGTAACATTTCCTCTGCCAATAAAGGAATATCGAAGCGATCGGAATTGAATCCACCCAGATCACTATCCTTGATCATTTTGTAAATTTCTTTGGAAAGTTCTTTAAAAGTGGGCTCATTGGCCACTTTCTCGTTCGAAATGCCGTGAATTGTAATTACGTGCTCCGGAATTTGCATCTCAGGATTCACCAACCAGGTCTTACTTTCCTTATTTCCGTTGGGGAAAATTTTCAAAATCGATATTTCGACCACACGGTCTTTGGCCACGTTGGTACCAGTGGTCTCTAGATCAAAAAAACAAATAGGTCTTGTGAGGTTTAAATCCATAGAAGGGCTTCTTTCTACAAAGATAGGTTTTCGAAAAGTTTGGCGAAATCAAAGGTTTGAATTTATTGGTAAAACCTCATTTTGTTGTCAAAGGCTTGCCTAGGGTATAATGCTCTCTACTGAACTTCATTATTTCGACACTCGGCATGTCTTGTAATATAGATTTGCATAGATTTCGTGTTCTTTTGAATTCGATGATTTGTTTAGTTGATCAATTGTTTTTTGATGGAGGTCTTCTTTGCCAAAACATTTTTCGAAAAAAGCATACTGCGCTTTGACCGACAATAATAGATGTGCCAGTTCCTCGGCGGTCATGCCGATGTGTACTTTTTCTTTTCCTTTCTTAATAGGCGTAATCGATCCGCCCTTGAGTCCTGAAAAATCTGTTTCATGGTCATATGTGTTTTTCTCAGAAGATTCAAATTGAAGCTGCTGTAGAATATCATCCAATAAAATCTCAAAATCATAAACTACAATTAATCCAGAAACCCTTAAGATTCTTACAACTTCATCCAATAGTTTTTGTGATTTGGCATAATATAAAGAACCGGCAAAAGTGATGATATCAAAACTGTTTTTTTCAAATTTCAAGTGCTGCCCATCATAATTTTGATATTCGATCTTTGAATTGGGAAGAGTCTTCGAGAGCATATCATTACTTGGGTCTATTCCGATGACCTTTTTGCAGTATTTTGATAGGGCTACAGATGATTGCCCGGTCCCACATCCGATATCAAGACCTAAAGCATAATTTTCTTTTTCTGAAATGCATTTTTTCAAAATAAGTTCATGCAAAGGCGGACGGAATGAGCGATAATGCTCTGCCGTTATTTGATCGTATTCATCGCTCATAGGGTAGCTTTTCTGGTAAAATATCCACAAAATCTTGGTCGCGAACATGACTTACGGATTTTACCTCTTGACGGATGTAGTTTTTCACGCAATTACATTCAGTATAGAGCTTTATGGGTTCTTTGTTCTCTTCTTCTAGCGAACAAACCAAGAAAGGACTTATACCAATTTAAGCATAAAACAAGTCATATAAATAGTATTTTCCCTGCCTCATTTTAAAATTAAATTGGTATTAACGCTGGAAATAATGCAAATAGGGGTTTGGTTGCCTGAAATCTAAAGGTCATATAAATATGGGTAACTCTAGTTCGGTACTCAAAGTTACGTTGTTAAAAGGCCTAAATGTTATGGGAATGTTAATAGCGAATATGGTTATAGAACCAATTGCTCTTTACGGATCTGGAAATAAAGAGTTGTTTTTGTAGCTTAATTTGAAGAATCCTTAAATCAGATTTCCCGGTTAACATCCCAACCCTCTAAATAATCGGCAACCGATTTCGCGAACATGCTACCTAGAGCACCGTTGACCACGCGGTGGTCGTAACTATGTGAGATATACATTTTATGGCGAATGCCAATAAAATCGCCTTCGGCCGTTTCGATTACGGCAGGCATTTTTCGAATGGCGCCCAACGCCAAGATACCAACCTGTGGCTGGTTGATGATGGGCGTGCCGAATATACTGCCGAAAGTACCTACATTAGTTACTGTATAGGTCCCGTCTTGAATCTCATCGGGCTTAAGGGTATTGTTTCTGGAACGATTGGCGAGATCGTTGACCACTTTTGCCATACCGACCATATTTAATTGGTCCGCATTTTTGATAACGGGTACGATAAGATTTCCGTCAGGTAGGGCAGCGGCCATTCCGATATTGATATTTTTTTTCTTTATGATCTTATCCCCATCAACATCAACAGAAATATTCATCATCGGATATTTCTTCAACGCTTTTGCGATGGCCTCGATAAAAATAGGAGTGAAGGTCAACTTTTCGCCTTCGCGTTGTTCGAAGGCATCCTTCATTTCATTGCGCCAGTTGACAATGTTGGTCACATCGACTTCGATAAAACTCTGAACATGTGCCGAGGTAGAAATACTGTCGACCATATGATTGGCGATCAATTTGCCCATTCGGGTCATTTCGATGATTTCGCCTCCACCGACAGTCTGCACGGTACTGATTTGATTTGATTGCCGAGGTGTCTGAACAGCTGCTACGGGTTGCTGAACCGATGGTTCTTCTTGGGCTTTTTCTTCTGGGGTCAATTGGGGCGCTGCTTCTTTAGTGGCAGCAATCGTTACTCCTGACTTTCGGTTTTCAACGTGGGCAAGAATATCTTTTTTGGTCACTCGCCCTTCCTTACCTGTACCTTGAAGGGTATCTAACTCCGATATCGGAATTCCTTCTTGTTTGGCAATGTTCTTAACCAAGGGGGAATAAAATCGTTCGCTCGAACTATAATCTTGAACTGGCGCTGCGGTGCCCTCCTTCACAGTTTCGATATTACTTTCCAATTCCGTAACGACTTCCTCTGCAAAGGGAGTTTCTTCGATGATTTCGGATTTCTCTTCGGATGACATTTCGCCATTGACTTCAATTACGGCGACTATATCCCCGACTTTTATGATATCATCTATATTGAATCGTCTTTCTACAAGAATACCATCAACCTCGCTAGGAACTTCTGAATCTA
>QIJL01000609.1 GCA_003232435.1 Flavobacteriales bacterium
AGAATACCTGCTCCGTATGACACCATGAACCAAATTGCAAGAAGTATAAAAAGGTATTTTACATTTTCTTTCCAGTAGGCCGTGGCCTTTTTTTGTTTTTCTGACATGGTATCCTTTTTAGTTTGTGAAATATAGTGATTTCGGTTAAATGAATGTGCCGACCTGCAAGGTCTTTTTTTTGACATAACCTGCAAGGAGGCACCTCGTACGTTGGGTAACACCTTGCAGGTCTCAGCTTGGTAAAAAAATCACTCCGCTGGATGAATCTCGTTTCAGTGATTCGTTCATAGACTTCATGATTAGACCTGTCAGGTTTTGAAAACCTGACAGGTCTAGCCGCTAGCTTGGCAAAAAAATGATTCCGCTAGAGGAGTCGGTTTTTGCGCCAGTAACAGAGCTAAGAACATTTATTTTATTTTCCAATCTGAGAGCCCCCATCAGCGCGAAAACGAGAGCTTCCTTAAATTCGATCAATTTTTTTTCCGTGCCGACCACTCGTGCTATCTCTCCCAATTTTTCTTGTAAAGTCTCGATCAAAAAATCGTTCAATGCCCCGCCGCCGGTAACGAACATGGTGTTTTTGGATTTTTTGGAGTTGTTTTTTATCTGGATGGCAACCTGCTCGCAAATATGATGAACTCCCGTGGTCAAAAGATTTTCCATGGAATCTTGAGGGCTATCTATAATGGGAACCACTTCTTCAACGAACCATTCATAACCAATAGACTTCGGAATAGGAAGTTTATAGTATTCCAAAGCGTTCAGCTTTTCAAGCATTTGAGGGTTGACTTTACCACTTCGGGCCAATTGCCCCCCTTTATCATAGTCCAAGCCGTTTTTTCGGGTAATATGGTTTAGGATCATGTTGGCAAGTCCGATATCGTATGCGATTCGCTTTCCATTACGCTCAAGGGAAACATTGCTGATACCACCTAAGTTCAAACAGAAATCATATTTACCAAAAAACAATTGATCCCCAATAGGAACTAAGGGAGCGCCTTGACCACCAAGAGATACATCGTTCGTGCGGAAATCGCAAACGACTTTTTGACCGCTTGCATTTGCCAAATGTTGCCCCGATCCGATTTGAAAGGTCAATCCGTTTTCGGGTTGGTGGTGTGTAGTATGACCATGACTGGCAATGGCGTCAACTTCAAGATTATTTACTTTGATAAATGCTTTAGCTTGCTCGCCTAGCCAGGTGCCATAGGTATTGTGAAAAACCAATAGCTCATCCGCAGCTAGAAAAATGGAGTTCTTCAGTTTTTCCTGCATCTCGGAAGAATATGAAATACTTTTGGTTTCCTTGATTTCGAATTTCCAAGTAGTCTCCTCTTGCCAAATATGGCAATGGGCAAGGTCTAGGCCATCTAAAGAGGTGCCGGACATTAGGCCAAGTATTTTATGGATTTTCATTATTGTTGTTTTTTTCTCTACGTAACTCTGCGCCTTCTCCGCATAACTCTATGTTATAATTCCGAACTGGGCACTATTTCACAGAGGCTCACTGAGGAACCGCAGAGGCTCACGGAGAAATAGTTACCGGCAATTTCCCGTTCGCCTCAAATTTACCCAAAAAATGTTCTGCCGCCACTTCCTGAAACTCTTTAAAATTTTGATAGACCACAACTACTGCTTTCGAATTTTCAATATCGATATGATTCAAAACATATGGATTTCCGAATAAATATAGCAACACATTTTTCGAGGCAATCAAAGAATTAATGATCGCTATTTCGTGATCGGAAAATCCAAAATTGTTAGTCGGTTTTACTTGTGGCGGAAACAGTGCCAAAAGGATGTTTTCTTCACTTCTGACATCATCTTTTCCTAATTCATAAGAATTGAACTTTTTATTGTTATAAATTGTTTTAAAAAAATGATTTTCAATGGAATGTGAATTTTTAAATCCTATAAACTCATTGGATAAAAATACTAGAACGTCATCCTTTGAGCCTTTTAACAAAGTCAAGCTTTTTTCAGCAATTTTTGCGTTCAAGACATCTCCATTTTTTGGTTTTGAAATCGATATTTGAGCCTGCCTCGCCGGCTGGCAGGCTTGAATTTTTATCGCTTTTTCTTTCAGGTGCCAAACTCTTTGAAAACTTTTTTCGATCTGTTCTTCGGAGGCATTTTCTAAAATTGTTTCGATGCCTTCGAATGTGTGTTCGGCAAAACAAAGTACATCGTTTCCGGCATCAAATGCCAGCCACTCTAATTCTCCTTTTGCGGGATAGTCTTTTGAAACAGAATGCATGTTCAAAGCATCTGAAATGACCACGCCGTCAAATCCCATTTCATTTTTTAGCACTCCTTTGATAATATCTTTGGAAATGCTTGATGACGTTTTTTTTCCATTGGCCAATGCGGGAACGGAAAGGTGACCCACCATCACGGAGTCTACGCCTTCATCTATCAATTTTTGAAACGGATAGAGTTCATTCTTTAGAAGTTCTTCTTTGGACTTTTTTATCAAGGGAAGCCCCAAATGTGAATCTGTTGCCGTATCGCCGTGTCCCGGAAAGTGTTTGATGCTTGTCAAAACTCCTTCGCTTTGCATTCCTTTGGCAAAAGCTATCGCCTTTTCGGCAACCGAATCTTTGTCTTCGCCAAAAGAGCGGTACCCGATAACCGGATTGTTCGGATTATTGTTAATATCAACGACGGGCGCTAAATTCCAATGAATCCCGGCAGCTTTGCAGTCATTGGCAATATTTCTTCCCACTTCAAAAATCAAATCATCATTACCTTGAATTGCGCCTAAGGTTATTGCATACGGATATTGGGGTGTATTTTCAATGCGCATGGCCAAGCCCCATTCCGCATCGATGGCAATTATCAAGGGATGTTTGGACACAGCCTGATAGCGTTGAATCAATTTCTTAAGAGTTTCAAAACTATTCTCATTGTGGACCACTTTTTTTCTTGCCCGTCCGGCAGGCGGGTCGCCTTCGTAATTAGTCGCTGCGCTTGCCCGGGAATGGAAAAAACAAAGTCCGCCGACACCTTGATCCCGAATCAGTTTCTCCAGTTGGAGTATTTCCTCCTCCGTATCATTTATAAAGGCAGCGGGCATAAAGAGCTGACCCACTTTTTCTTCCAAGGAAAGCCTTTTTTTTACTTCTTGATAATTAGGCACTTTGTTCATCTTTCTCTTTTGCTTTCCCAAAATCAGCTGGGTACTTTATATATTTCAGTAGAATAAACGCCGGCAGGGCGGCCAATACTACCCAAACAAAGAAGCCATCGTAACCTAGCCATTCCTGCATAAAACCGCTGATCAAACCTGGCAACATCATTCCCAAGGCCATAAAGCCAGTTGCTAAGGCATAATGCGAAGTTTTCGATTTTCCTTCGGCAATATAAATTAAATAGACCATGAAACCCGCAATGCCGAAGCCATAACCGAATTGCTCTACGATAACTGTTCCTGTTACTGCCCATGCCGCTGTAGTTCCTGTTATCGCCAATAAAGCATACAGGGCATTTGGTGCGTTTAGAGCAAGAAGCATTGGCAGCATCCATTTTTTAAGCCCATGGCGGGAAATCAAGACTCCCCCTAGAATACCGCCGACAGTCAAAAATATGACACCGATTGTCCCATATATGGTACCTACTTCTGAAGTCGTATAACCCAATCCGCCGACCGAAGTCGGGTCGAGTAGGAAAGGAGAGGCCATTTTTACCAATTGAGATTCTCCCAACCTAAAAAACAGAATGAATGTTATGGCCATACCCATGCCCGGTTTTTTAAAAAAGGAAACGAAAACCTCCAAAAATCTCTTTGGTTTTTCAAGTACGATAGCTTCTGAACTTTCGAACTTCGGGGTAACGAAAAAGTTCGACAGGGTCATTAACAACATCAAAAGGCCTGCACATATCATGGTGTAAGACCATGCCTTGGTGTTGTCCCCAAAACGATTTTCTAAAAACCCGGCCAGAATTACCAAGAGTCCCTGACCTGTTACACTGGCTAGTTTGTAGAATACACTCCGCATTCCAACAAAAAATGATTGCCTATCTTCCGTAAGACCGATCATATAATAACCATCGGTCGCAATGTCATTCGTTGCGGAGGCAAAGGCGACCATCCAGAAACAGGCCAAGCTCGTTACGAAAAAAATGTTCGTCGGCAAAGTCAAGCCTATAGCTAGAAGCGCTACAGAGGCGAGAAGTTGCATCCCCAAGAACCAATTGCGTTTTGTGCTTTTTATATCAACGAACGGACTCCATAAAGGTTTTATGACCCATGGTATGTACAATAAACTGGTATATAGACCTAAATCGGAATTGCTGAAGCCCAGCCTCTTGTACATAATGACCGATACGGTCACGACCAATGCATAAGGGAGTCCTTGCGCAAAATATAGCGTAGGCACCCATGCCCATGCCCATTTGTTTTTTTGGATCATAATAGAAGGTTACTGGTTATTAGGTTAATTCGTTGATTTTAAATGCTGTTTCCGATCTTCGTTTTTCTTAAATTAAAAATGCCCCATATCGCGAGCAAAAGCTCAATTATAAATCCTCTCACGAATGGAATTGATACGCCGTCAATCAAGAAACTTATTGCTCTTCCGAATGCCAGACCACTCATAAATAATACAATGGTCAACGTTGCTTGGTCCCGGTATTTCGGGTTGACCAAACCAAAAATCCAAAACATTGCCATAGTTACATACAACCCGCCCAATGCGCGAAAAACATTTTTTAGGTCCACACTTTCAGCACTAAAATCGAATAGAAAGGGCAAGATTTTATCGGGATACATACCATAGGTCAAGCCCATGGCCAATATTATCAGCGCAGATATGGCGAGATGCAACTTTTTGCTCATAAGAGATTGAGGGATATTATTATGTTTTGATCTCTATTATTCAATTGTTGTGGTAATTGGGAAAATCTTGACGAATTCAGAATTCGCGCTGGATATCTTTATTCTAAATGTACTAACATCGGTTCGGATTTCTTTCCGTATTTATCAATAAAGATAATCGCAATATTTTTTCTTCTTTTGAGCAATTCTGCATTTAATTTGAGATGATCGCCCTTGTCTAAAGAAGTTTTGGTCAAAAGTTTTTTTATGGAATACTCCTTTTGCAATTTTTTTCCAGAAGGATATACTGCCATAAACCTAATATTCTCTAAATTATTGAAATACAGTTTAATAAATTCATTTTCTCTAGATATTGATTTGAACTCTATCTCGAACTCTTTGTCTTTTTTCACCAAAGGGGAAATAGGTGGAAAGGCAGCCCTTTTGTAGTATTTCTTTTTAAGGTATTCGACCACATCGCTGTTGTTTTGCATCAAACTCTTAGCACTAAAAAACACATTGCCTTGAACAGCTCCGGTATTTCTGGCCAAAGTCAATTGTTCAGGAAACTCTTTTTTATTATCCCAGGCTTTATCGCTATTATTCCGGATTTTGTAAGCGCCGTTCCCGATGTACAGATTCGTATTCGTGGTGTTTTGAGCCCACCAATCCACTATTTTCCGATGTGGGGCAACCGGAAGGTCCATGCTCCAATATACTTGGGGAACCAAATAATCAAGCCATCCTTTTTCCATCCACAATAAGGGGTCGGCGTAGAGATTTTCATAAGTGGTCTGTCCTGCTTGTGTATCGGAACCTTTTGGGTCGGTAGCTTTGT